>JBKJLT010000163.1:0-3299 GCA_046596765.1 Ferruginibacter sp.
AAGATGGATCATGGCATCTGGCTCTCCAAAAAAGGAATAGTAGTTAGTGCCGTTATCAAAATTCTTCAGATCGAAAGGAATGTAATTTACCTGCGAAAACCAGGATGCTGCTTTTGCCTTCTCTTCATTTAAAGAAGTTGCAATTACCTGGCAATTATTTTTTAGTAATTCAATTACCACATGATTGCCAATAAAGCCGGTAGCACCGGTAACAAGTATTTTCATTTTTTTTGTTGTAAAGCAATAGCAATCTTTTGTGCATATTTTTTTCTACCAATGGTGTGCTGATCCTTTATCTGGTTCTAAAGCTTGATGCAGAATTATTAAGGGATTATCTGCTTCAATTTGAAGTCCTCATTGTTTTTCCGGTTTTAGTATGCCGGGATAGTTTGGAATGTTTAAGCCTAAAATAATATTGTGTTCTGCAATTTGTAAATCATTTGAAACCAGTATTCTTAAAATCCCGCTTCCTCCACGATTTTCAAGTGCCTTCCTTTTGGCACTTGTTAAAAGTTTATCATCGTCAAAAATAAATTCATCAATATAATACTCGTTGTCAATATCTGGTTCCTTAATTGAAGTGTGGATGTGTGCAGGAATATCTCTATTGGGATAGGGCGCAGGCCTGATTGTGTAAATTGAATATTTTCCATTTTCATCAGTCTTTACCCAGCCACGGATGTGGCCGTGCCGTTTTGCTTTTTCCTCCATTCCTGTTTTTGGTGAATAATATCCGTTGTTGTCAGTCTGCCAATAATATATGATAACGTTTGGTGCTGCTGTTTTACCGTCGGTTTTAAAAACTGTACCAGATACTAAAAGTTTTTGCCCCTTCTCTTTCCAACCAACGCTGGTATCGGCCGATTTAATATTTGTTGGCATACCAACAAACATAATTTCACAACCGTCGCAGCCACCACCAACTAATTTATTTTTATTGGCTGATGAATTAGTTTGTGCATGATTATTGTTTTTAATCTGCCCGTTACAACTTGTTAAAGCTGTAATCAGCATAACACAAAGTCCGATATAATATTGTTTTGTCATAAATGGCGGTTGCATATAACATCCAACTATTTAATCTCCCATCACCACATAAGAAATGCGAGGTTCAAAAGGAAAGCGCTGCACTTTCAGTTTATTAATATCGAAGTATTCCAGCACTGCCAGTGTTTCTCCGGGGAATGCCTCTTCATTTAATTCATCAAAAACAATGATACCGCCTTTGCAAACCCTGGGTACAAAACATTCCAGTGCTACTTTGGTTGGTTGATAAATATCAAAATCGAGATATAGGCAACTGATAACCAAATGCGGATAATCTGCTAAAAAAGTTTTGCTTGTTTCTGCAAAATCGCCTTTAATAATACTCACTTTTGGAAAATGATTGAGGAAGCGATTTTTATCATAGACTTCTATCGCTTGCAACAAATCTTCATAAGCATCCGGTACAGAAAAACCTCCGGCTTTCATGTGTGCAGATTTACGGTCAGATAAACCAGCCTTGTCTTCATCAGCAATACTTGGAAAGCCAGTGAACGTATCAAAGCCAAAAATGCGGCGTTGAAAATTATATGGTTCCAAAATGGTACTGATGTTTGCAAAAGACATCAATCCACCACCAAACAAAACACCACATTCTACAATTGAACCCTGTATGTTTTGTATCAGTTTAAAAATTTCGTAACGTGCAAGAAATCTTGCCAAATTCTGGCGTGGTACATACTTCGAAAAATTTTCCATCTTCTCGGTACCCGATCCCTGGCTTGCAGTGAAATATGCTTCCAGCGCCTGGCGATAGCTGTAATCGTTGGTAGATTGTGTTACCGGATCATGCATCGTTGGCGATGTGTCTTTATTGCTCATAAGTTTTAAAACTTGTAGTGTTTAAAATTAGTTTAGGTATTGGTCAATGATACTGTCATCCAGCGTTTTAAAATCTACTGCACTAAGAAAATCCCGGAGCGTAGTTCCTGTTGCTTTGTTATCAATATTTTTTGCTCCTTTCTTTTGTTGCAGGTCATCAGTATTTACTGTTCTAAAATCAATGCTAAACCTTGTTTTGCCGGAAGTGTTGGGAGCGGTAGCATGTAATTGTGCAGCAGAAAAAAGCATCACTTCGCCGGAAGCCAATACAAATCTTGTTTCAGCAATATTGTTAACTTCTTCGGTAGGCAAGGGATGCTTACGTGTATCGGCACCAACCTGGTTAACGGCCATTTGCCTTCCTATGCTGCACCATTCATCGTAATTAAAATCTTCTGACGAATTTTTAATAGTAGTATCCCAATAAGAAGGATAGATCGACATAGTACTTTCCGGAGCCAGGTCAAATACTGGCAGCCACCAGTTTACCTGTGCCTGCGGACTGGAATACCAGGTATCACGATGTGCTTTGTATGCATAGCCAACACCGGCCGTTAAATAATTATCGCTGGTTACAATGCGCAAACGGGGAACATCAAAATAGGTTTTTGTTTCATCGCATTTGGTTTCTGCCAACAGTGCTTTTATCAATTCCTTGGTAGTGGCGTGGTTGGTAAACTTTGTTTTTAATGCCGATGCTTGTTTAATAAAATCAGCAACGTCCATTCCAAATTGAGCTGTTTCGGGCTGGTCGCCATAAGCTTCCTTGATTAGCGAATCAGCAAAAGCCACCAGGTTTTTTAAAGCGGTTGTTTGGGAATACAAAATAAAATCGCCATTAAATAAAAGCTGGCGGCGTTTATCATCGTCAATCTTTGGGTTAAATCTGATAATATTCATTTTTTAAAATTTTGTGCAATGATAATTAAAAAATGTCGATAGTCGGTATGGCGACAACGAGTTTACCACCCCATTCCTTTACATAGCTCAATTGTGTTCCAATTTCTTCTCTTAAATTCCAGGGTAAAATTAGTACAAAATCGGGCCGGGCATCTTTCAAAAACTGCTCATTTACAACCGGTATATGGCTGGCAGGTAAAAACTTATTCTGCTTATGCGGATTTGCATCCACCACAAAATCTACCAGGTCGCTTTTTATACCGCAATAGTTCAGCATGGTATTGCCCTTGGCTGCAGCGCCGTAGGCGGCAACTTTTTTTCCGTTTCTTTTTTGTTGAATTAAAAAATCAGTAAGGTCTAGTTTAGCCTTTAAAGCTTTTTGCTGAAAATTATCATAATATGCAAGGGTATCAAGACCTTTATCGGTTTCCTTTTTAAAAACAGCGGCAACATTTTCTGAAACAGCTTTTGTGTTGTCTTTTATATGTTTGGCATAAATACGTAATGAGCCTCCATGTGTTGGTATCTCTTCC
>JBKJLT010000210.1:0-3497 GCA_046596765.1 Ferruginibacter sp.
AACAGGTTGGGCGACTGTGCCACAGCGAATAACGTAACTAAAAAAGCTGTTATCGTTAATAAAATCTTTTTCATGTGTTATTTAGTTTTAGTTTTTAGTTTTAGGAGAATCAGGTAGTAAATTATAGCTATTTAATCTTTATAACTTTAAAAGAGCCTTTTTTAGCAACTGATGTTCCGGTGGGTTGTAATTGAATATTCAGCAGGTACATACCAGATGGATATTGGCTGAGATCCCATCTTTGGATGCTGCCATTGCCAAAATAATCAAACTGCCTGGTTCCTGCATATCTTCCTGACTCATCAAAAAGATTCATGATAACCTTACCTTTTTGTTTACTGAAAAAATTAATTTCAATCACATTTTGTGTGGGATTGGGTAGTATCCTGATTTCGTCTCTGTCCCAAGTTCCGGTATTGTTTACAGTAGCCGGATTGTGAGTGTTCGGTTGCAAAAGTCCATTAGTAACAATAATGTTGGAATTGGCGTCGGTCATGGTGTTAATTGCCAATGACTCGCCAAAACTCCACTCAACACGATAGTAGTTAAAAATATACGTACCACCTGTAGCGTTTAGAATTGCCGGACTAATACTTTGTGCAAACGAACTGAGAGAGAAAAAGACACCAACTGAAAAGAATAATAGTCGTACTTTTCTCATAAGCGATGTTTAATGGTGAAAGTTTTGGTTAATTATGGTACTAAAGTAGGAGATAAATTTGGATTGTGCAATACCTGAAAGTGGTTATTTAAAAAAAAATCTTATTTGTGGATAAGTTAATTAATATCAATATATTATATGAGTATATAGCAGCTTATTACAAGGTGAAATAAACTACTGAAAAAACAACTAAATGCGGTAGTTATTTTGGAAAAACCATCCTGTAATCAACTTTTATTTTTCCTTTGGAAATGTCATCCAGTTTACGTTTCAGCAGCTTTCGCTTCAGGGGCTTCAGGTAGTCAATAAACAGTTTACCTTCAATATGATCATATTCGTGCAGTATAACCCTTGCTGTAATTCCATTAAAAGTTTGGGTGTGTAAATTAAAATTTTCGTCTTCAAATTCCAATGTTACTTCTTCGTTACGCATTATATCTTCCCTTATTTTGGGAATGCTCAGGCAGCCTTCGTTATAAGCCCATTCCTTACCGTTAAGTGCTGTAATATGGGCATTGATGAATACGCCTTTGAAGCCTGGTGCATCGGGATAGTCATCTTTTTCATCTTCATCCTGGTTTTCAAAAATCTGCTCACTATCCATAACAAAAAGGCGAACGGGTACATTTATTTGTGGTGCAGCCAAACCTACGCCATTACTGTTGTACATGGTTTCCCACATATCGGCAATAAGTTTATCCAACTCAGGGTAATCGGGGGTTATTTCGTCGCAAACCTTTCTTAAAACGGGCGAGCCATAAGCTACTATCGGTAAAATCATTCAATTTTAGATTTTAGATTTCAGATTTGCTGTAAAATTAAGGTTATATCAATTTAGATGGGCAATCTAAAATCGTAAATCTTCAATCTACAATCCTCCCAGGTATTCCTGCAAAATAATGGTAGCAGCAATAACATCAATATTGCCTTTAACACGACGGTCTTTTTTCTTCATGCCCATTTCCAGCATAGCATCTTTTGCCATTTTGGAGGAATAGCGTTCATCAACGGTTTTAAGCGGCATTGCCGGAAATTCTTTTTGTATTTTTTTAATCGCAGCTTTCACCAATGGAGTACCATGCGTATCGGATTCGTCCCAGTTTTTGGGCAGTCCGATGATAATGAGTTCAACATCTTCCTGCAACAAATATTTTTTCAGCCAGGGGATGAGGTCCCGGGATTCAATAGTTTCCAAACCGCTGGCAATGATCTGTAAAGGATCGGTTACTGCGAGGCCGGTTCGTTTACCGCCGTAGTCTATAGAGAGAATTCGTGCCATACCGGCCCCCTCTATCTCCCCCGAAGGGGGAGGACAAGGAGAAGATTATATTTTATTAGTTTAAAAATAAATCCAGTATTACAAAGATGGCGAAAACAACCGAGGCAATGCCATTGGTTGTAAAGAAAGCCAGGTTTACTTTTTGCAGGTCATTTGGTTTTACCAATGTATGCTGATAAATTAACAGGCCACAAAAAAAAGCTACGCCAATCCAATACCAGATTCCAAAATGGCCATACACACCGGCGCTAATAACGCAGGCTGCTGAAATTACATGCAGCATGTTAGAAACCATTAATGCTTTTGATTTGCCCAAAGCTGCGGGTATTGAATGGAGCTGATTGCTTTTATCAAACTCTTCATCCTGCAGGGCATAAATAATATCGAAACCGCTTACCCAAAATAAAACAGTGAATGAAAAAAGAATAGGTAACAATGTAAACTGGCCTGTTACTGCAAGATAAGCGCCAATAGGAGCCAGGCTTAAACCCACACCCAAAACTAAATGACAAAGTGCTGTAAAGCGTTTGGTGTAACTGTAAAACAACACCACAAACAATGCTACAGGCGATAAGTAAAAACAAATTTTATTGATGAAATAACAACAGGCAATAAACAATATGCAATTGGCAATTACAAAAAGCAAAGCATTATTTGACTTTATAACACCTGAGGGAATTTCCCTTACAACCGTTCGTGGATTTTTTGCATCAAAATTTTTATCAAGCCAGCGGTTAAAGGCCATGGCAGCGGAACGGGCGAAGATCATGCAGAGTAGAACAAGAATAAAAAGATACCAGTTATATGTCAGGTATAAAGAAATTTTGCTACTTGGGGTAGAATTAAAGAACATATTATAGTAAACATTAGGAATTTTTTCCAAAGCAATGATTCCTAAAAAAAATCCGATCAATGCAAATGGCATTGCAAAAATGGTATGTGAGAATTTTACAAGAGAAAGATAATTTTTTACTTTGATCATAATTTACACAAAGATAAGTATTACTAATAGCCTCGTAGAGGCGTCATGTTAGTAGCAGAAAATAATAAAATCAACAGCATAAATTTAGCTCCGTAGAAGCGATATGTAAACATTTCACCCCGCTGGGGTTATGCAAAATTACGAAACCCTAAAATGTTACTGACATTGCGGCCCTATGGGCCTTTTGTTTTATTGAATATAAACATGTAATGCAATAGCTCAATTGATTCTGCTTCTAACAATTTCCCAAAGTACAACACCGGCAGCCGTTGCAATGTTTAATGAATGTTTCATACCCAGTTGAGGAATTTCTATACAACCATCGCATTGTAAAATAGTTTCCTGCTCAACACCGGTTACTTCGTTACCAAAAATAACGGCAATTTTTTCATCCACTTTAAATTCAAGTTTTTGAAGCATAAGGCTATTTACCGCCTGCTCAATGGCATACACTTTATAACCTGCTTCCTTTAATGTTTTAATCGCTTCGGTAGCATTGGGGAAATGTTTCCAGTCAACACTTTCCTCGGCACCCAGTGCCGTTTTTTTAATTTCTTTATGAGGTGGAACGCAGG
>JBKJLT010000345.1:0-4079 GCA_046596765.1 Ferruginibacter sp.
CGGTGTCCAGTAATCTTTATGAATATCCAATAAAGAAGCAGCATAATCTGCACTTGCAAAAGGTACAGCACCGGTACCACTTAAATAGTTGTTGCGTTTGCCTACTCCCTGTCCAAAAATATTTAAATCAAAATTGCTATAAGTTAAGTTTATATTAATGCTATACTCGTAACGTGGAAAAGCATTGCCCAAAACAGCACGGTCATTGGCATCTACTTTACCATCACCATTTAAATCGGCATATTTAACATCGCCGGGTTTTGTACCGTTAGCCGTTGTGGGGCTCCAGGCCGAACCAAATTGTACTGGTGAATTTTTAACATCATTAGAATCATTGAAATAACCAATGGCAGTATAGCCAAAATAAGAATTGGCTGCAAAGCCGGGTAATGTACGTAATCCATCCCCGATAAATGGTGTGCCTTCCACCAGATTAGTTACTTTATTTTTTACATCAGACAACATAAATGTTACATCCAAACCCAATTTATTTATTTTCTTTCTATAGTTCAACTGTACTTCCCATCCTTTATTTTCCATATTGCCGGCATTTATAAATGGATTGGATAACCCTCCTGCTGACGAAGGAAGTGTACGGCGAAGTAATTGGTTCTTTTGTGTTCTTACATAATAATCAGCAGTAACGCTAAACCCATGAACTAATGTTAAATCAAGTCCAATATTAGTTTGCTTCGAAGTTTCCCAACTGAGATCTGGGTTTGGAAAATCAAGTAATGCCACACCTAAAGTAGTTGCATAATTAAAATAAGCATTAGTACCATTATTAGGATTGCTGTATCCTGATGAAGCATAAAAAGCATCAAAGCCATAATTAGAACCAATATTCTGATTACCGTTTCCACCGGCCGATACCCTTATTTTACCAAAGCTGATATATTTATTCAGGTTTTGAAAGAAATTTTCTTTAGAAAAAATCCAGCCAACTGATGCCGAGCCAAAATTACCCCACTGTTTATTTCTTACCTGTGAGAATTTTGAAGACCCATCTCTTCTTCCATTTAATTCCAACAGGTATTTATCTTTATAACTATAATTGATACGGGCATATAATCCAACTAAAGCATTTTCACTGGCGCCATCATTATTATCCCTGGTGCCACTACCTAAATTTAAGTAGGGTTGATTTGGGTTAATAAATCCCTGACGTGATGCACCAAAGAAAGAATTTTTATATAATTCTGATTGAGCTCCTGCTAAAATTTTGAAAGTATGTTGTTTAACTTTAAAATTATAAGTTGCCTGCCCTGTGTAGTTATTGTAGGTATCATTTCTGGTGGTTACGCCTAGGCTGGTAGTACCAGGCCAAACACCAATTTTATCATACCCAAGTGTAGTTAAATTGGGTTGATAAATATCTGCATTTTTTACAAAAGTCTTAATAAGTGGATTCGATTTTGAATATCCCCAAAATGCTTCTATATCCAGCCCTTTTATAGGTTTAAAATTAAAGCCAAATCTTGCAACCAACTGATTGCCGTTGGTAACTGAAGTTCCGGCGGCCTCTGCCATTGCCAACGGATTTCTGTTGTTAGATTGGCCCGCAGTACCATACATACCTTCTCCATATTTACCGCCGCCAATTGCCGGCAAACCAATTGCCTGGCGAATGATGAACTCTGCACTACCTGTAGAAGGATTTGTTGTTTTATTACTGTTATAAGAAAAGTTACCACTAAAAGTGAGCTTATCGTTTACTTTAAACTCAGGATTAAAACGGATATCATATTTTTCGAAACTACTGTTAGGTATAAGGCCCTGCTGTTTTAAGTAGCTTATTGAAGTAAATACATTAACTTTTTCGCCTCCGGTACTTAGCTGTACATTATGATTTTGCAACAAGCCAGAATTTGTCAATAATAAATCCAGCCAATCGGTATCAATAACATCTAAATTATTGGCGGGTGTACTTTTGTATTTATCAATTAAAGCCTGGGGGTAAACAAATGCTGCAGGATTGCCGGTTCTGTTTTGTTCTGCTACATTACTTAACAACAGGTGATCTAATGCACTTACTCTTTTTGGAATAGCAGTTGCCTGCTGCTTTGTAAAAAAGTTATTATAACTGATTTGCAATCCTTTTCTATTGCCTTTTTTTGTTGTTACCAATATTACACCGCCAGATGCCCTGTTACCATAAATAGCCGTAGAAGCCGCATCCTTTAGCACGGTTATGCTTTCGATAGAATTGGGGTCTATCTGATCTATTGAACCGGCAGCTAAACCATCTATAATTATTAATGGAGCACTACTGCCTGAAATAGAACTATTACCTCTGATAACAATACCTGCACCATCTGCACCCGGCTTACCCGATTGCTGCTGCACTGTAACACCCGGTGCAAGCCCCTGTAATAAGTTACTGGTACTGGCAACCTGCCTTCTGGTAAGTACTTCATTTTTTAATGTAACCACCGAGCCCGTTAAATTAGCTTTCTTTTGAGTGCCAAAACCTACTACAACCACATCAGTTAATGTGTTGTCGGATTTAGTAAGCGAAATGGAAAGGCTTTCTTCCTTAACAGTTACCTCTTTTGGTACATACCCTATACTAGTGATCATAATTACTGACCCCTTAACGGCTCTAATGGTATACTGTCCGTTAGCATCGGCAGAAACACCGGTTTTGGAGCCTTTAACTTTAATTGAAGCAGATTCTACAGGGAGCCCCGTAGCTGCATCGGTAACCCTGCCGGTTACTTTCATATCCTGCGCTTTTATACCTGTAAAGGTTATAAAAAGCAACAGGAGCAGGAGCATTGACTTTCTCATAATATTTGTTTTGGTTTAAAAATTTAACTTAATTGTTATTTATTTTGGTTTAAAAAATTTCCATTGTAATCTATCTGTAGGGTTTCAAAAGGCGCTACCCAATTATCAAGCATAACGGCTGTTTCAAAACGTTTAACGGCACGGTTCAAATTATAATCTAGCAACCCATTATCAGCCCAGCTTTTTTGAAAAACAGCCGGTGTTAGTACTCCCTTTTTTTTAATTGAAGAAGGCGTTTTTTCAATAATTGCATACAGGTCATTAACACTTAATAATTTATTATCAGTATTAAATACTAATGGCATGTACTCATTAAAATCATTAATAAAAGTTTTTGTTTCAATGGTGGAGTCAGGATAAAACCAGGTTCGGTTAGCCCAGGCATTTGGCTGCCCGGTTCCTTTTAATATTCCGGTAGCACCAATTTTTTGAATGGCAGTAAAATATGGATTCGTAGGTTTAACATCATAATAGGGCATTATGTAGGCCCCTGCTTTTAATAACTCTTTTTGTACATCTCTTACAGCAACCTGTGCTGCATTTTTTTTCTGCTTAACACATAAAGCTGCCAACGTGCCTGCAGCCTGCCCGGTTAGCATTACACAGGGCTGCAATCTTGTAGTGCCATTTACTACATTGCTTACGCTGATGCCTTTTTCAGCAATTATTATCCCGTTATATTTTTGGGGTATTAACGCACCAAGTGGCACATTAAATGAAGGAACCGGATAAAAACCCAGGTGCTGTGGAGCAGCTGGGTTTTCCCTATGGTGATGATCGATAGGGTAATCACCCACCGAAATACCGGTTCGGTATAAAGGCGAGGTGGCAGTAAAAGGATTGGAAATATTTTGGATTTTAAAGCGGACTAAACCCTTTACCCGTCTTCCTTCACGGTTATAAGGCATCAGAGGTAATTTGTCTGTTGTAGGAAATTCATCATTAGCCAAACCAAGATTTTTAAAACCAAACTGCGTTTGTAAAAAATAAATAAAGCGTATTGTTTTTGCTTTTGCTTTTTTCAATTCATCATGGCGCTGCTCAGTTGACATTGAAATAAGATTCAAATAAATATCATTGCCTTTGCCCGGCCAATTGATCATGTATTTTCCATTGGGCAATTTGCCATAATCCAGCATTTTTTGTGCAGTAACATTTGAGGTTAATTTTTCTGGCTTACTGCAAAATTCATTACAACAGCCATCAAACTCCATGGGATCATAATTATCCGGCTTTGGTAATGTATTATCAGATTGAGGGCCATAATCTTTTAGTATCGCCGCATAAGT
>JBKJLT010000477.1:0-5759 GCA_046596765.1 Ferruginibacter sp.
ACCATAAAATAAACCGATGCGGCACCTACATTACCAACCTGGTCCAGGTTTACAAACCACTTATCGTACATAATGCCTGTTCCGTTGGCTATCAATTGCTGATATATTTTGTCCTTAAAAAAATTGCTGCTCATGTGCGGTAAAAAATAATCAATCTCTTCAGACTTAACGCCATGCCTGGCCAAGGACTCACTTACGCCATAACCACCATACAACACAATATTTTTGCTCAGCAGTTTTACATCCTGCTTAATGCTCATGATAGATTTGGCCGTTAACTCCTGCGGGGTATAATCCTGGTAACTTTTTAAACTGCCGTCTTTCAGTTTTTCGCTGCCCTGGTACATGCAAGGTTCCAATTCGTTTGCGTACGAAAAACCTTCTATCCATTCTACCTTTAAGCTAATGCCGTTCTCGTTTTTTTTGTTAGAGAGATGAAATGCTGCTGCACCATCTGATAACATCCAACGTAAAAATTCTTTTTCAAAACCGATATAAGGATCATCAACCAATTCCTTCAATCTTTTTGCTTCGTCTTCAAAATTGTTTGCAAGCAATGAAAGAGAAAAACGCTCGGAACCGGTGGCAACAGATTGCTGTACTTCCCCCGCTTTTGTTGCCAGGTAAGCATACTTAAATGCATGCATACCGGCGCAACATACGCCTGAAGGAGAAACCACTTCAAACGGTTTTGTCTCGGGTAAGTGGCCATGTACCATCACACCATGCGAAGGCATTAGCTGGTCGGGCGTGGATGTTCCCGTACTTAACAATTCTATATTTTTAATACCATCAGGATTGTCTTTAAATAATGCCCTTACAGCTTCAGCAGTCATTTGTGCATTGGTGTGCGTTGGCTTACCCTCTTTGGTGAGTGCATAAAACCTATTTTTTATACCATTGTTCCTCAGCACAATTGCTTTAGACCTGGAAGGCGCATCATTGATAAGGCCTAAGTAGTCTTCCATTTCATCGTTAGGAACGGGATCGTTTGGAAAGAACGCGGCTGTATTTGTAATGTAAACTTCGTTTAATGCCATCTCTTCTATAAATTAATTTACGCCTGAATAAAGTTGTTTTTGTTTTTTAATACGACTCCCTAAGAATGGTTTAAAGAAAATAAAATCCACTGTCAGTATTATCGGTGCCGCTATAAACAGTGCAATTAAAAGATAATATTTGAATGCAACAAGCCATGCTGTCTTTTTTTTCTTTTTTGCAATGATGTTTGCCCATATAGCAAAAATTTTACTTGCCTTAGATTCGATAAACATCAGGTTATATTTTACTTCAATAGCTTTTTGTTGTATGAGCTCATCCTGTAAGCCTTCAAAGGTTGTGCCGTTTAAATATTTTTGAGCCGTTCTGCCGTAATCACTTGTCTTTGCAATATCAGCATCCGAAACGCCCGGTTTCGGGAAAACAGAAAAAGGTTCTTTTTTTCCTTTGAACATCCAATGAAAGATAGTGATAAAGCTTACAAAATTGTGGTGCTTGTCAACCAAAGAAATGCTGCCAACTAATTTTGCATCAGCATCCTTTAATATTTTTTTAATGCGCTGCATGGCACTAATCCACATGTTCCGGGCACCAGTGATGGTAACAACCGGGGTATCTTTTAAAATTGCTTTAACGGCGGCGTTGTTTAAAATAGAATTAACAGGAATGCTGGGCGAAAGAAACCATGCCTGGTAGCCGAGTATAATTAAGTCGTAGTTATTTTCTTTAAGCTGAAAAGGTTTAAGCTCTGTAGGTACGCTTAAAACACAATCTGGCATTACAGCAAAAAATGCTTTACCATTCCAGGGAAAAGGATAATCGTTTGCAACATGTACACGCACTTTTTCAACCGTATTTCCGGCTTCAATTAGCGGGGCTGTAAAATTGTTGAGGATGTCTTCCAGTTGGCCCGATTGGGTATAATAAATGACAAGTATTTTTTTACTCATTAATTGCAAATTAAGCCTAAAGCGGCTTTAAAAATTTTGATTTTTTACTGTAATCACTGATTGCCTGCTGAACTAAAGGCGGCAGTGTTTTATAGTTGGAGCGTATTGCAGCAATATCAGTTTTAATATTATTGCTGTAATCAACAATTTTAGGAGCATGTTCCTGAATGATCAACCTCAAAAAACTGAACTCTGCATTTCCCTTTTCTTTTTTTATTGCAGCCTCCAGCTTTAAACGGCCGGCTTTAAAGAGACTTAATTTTTCTTTAGCCTTGCCAACAAGCCCGGCCTTTTTCATCAGCAAGGCTCCTTCGTAAGCTTCTTTTTCATTGATGGTTGATGCTTTTACAATAGCCAACTGGCTGTTCAGCATTTCCATATTGTCGGATGCCATTGCTGCGTAAAAGACGGATTTATCAAAAACTGCCTTTTGAATATTTGCCTTACCCGCAACAACCAAAAATAACAGTAGCAGGCTTAGTAAAGGTTTAAAATTCATCATGTCTCATTAATGTACAAAGATAAAGATTTATAAAGGGAGGCTCTGATTGAAATTGCAATCAAGCTGTTAACCTGGCAGCATTTGGCAGTGGAAGCACATTTACTACCCATTGCTTAACAAAAAAAGTAAACTTGCTACGTGCTTTTACTTTTTTTATACGCGGTAAAAATAAATATGTGCCGATTTTATTTTTAACACAATAAAGCGTTCAATTAAAACGATTTATACACATAAAATGGTTTAACAGTAAAACAAACTGGAAACATAAAAAGTATCCTACAAAGTAAATCAAATAAGATACCGGCACTAAAAAAATAGGTGCTGCTATTAAAGATACTTGCATTGAAAACTATATTTCATCTACAGTTTTAAAGTTTTTATTGTTGGGCACGACAGGAGAAAGAGACCTTGCTTTAAGCAGGGTCTTTTTAATTTATAACTGCAATACCCACCGCAGTTATCTTGCTAAATTTTTTTTAAAATATTTTGATGATCCTGCTAAAATGTCGGCTGGCTTACATTTTACAACTTTTGTTACTCATACTTTTGGTTAATAGTTAATGAGGTATAGCTCATTTTGTATTACAGGGCATTTTTAGTTTTAGTAATCAGGCATCCTGCTGATTCCCGATTAAAAATACTTTAACACAACTTGCTCTTCCTCGCTCTACAGGAGCCTGATTTAAATTGAATAACCCTTAAATGATAAACGGTTACAGCGCACCTTAAAAATTTGTATTGTAAAACAAGCACTAAATATTTCAATATATAAAAACAGAATTATGAAAAAATTTATCGCCGGTTTATCTTTTGTTGCAATTGCATTTATGTTTCAATCCTGCACAAAAACAGAATCTGATTTTAGTATGCCAGCTACAGTTACGCAAGAGTCAATCTCCATCAAATCTGATGTAGCTGAAGTTATTGTGGGAACTTCAATAACTTTTACGGTAATCTCTTCAATTAATAATACAATCGTTACAGGTCAAAGTAAATTGTATGTAAATGGTGATTTAATAACCGGTAACACCTACGTTTTCTCTCAAGCCGGAACTTTTGCAGTATATGCATTAAAAGGCACTTTAACTTCGAACGTAATTTCTGTAAAAGTTAATGCCAATGTGCCAACTGTAATAAACTTTGTTGATAGGGTTTTGGTTGAAGAATATTCAGGAACATGGTGCGGTAATTGTCCTGCTATTTTGTATGGTGTTGATTTAGTGCATCAACAAACCGATAAAGCAATTGTGGTAAGCACACATTTGTTTAATGGAGATCCATTTATTACATCGCAAGGAAACAGCCTTGCCGCAAGCCTTGGTATTTCCGGAGTGCCTTCCGGCAGAATTAACCGAACTACTGCCTGGAATGGGCTGCAGTATCAAAACGTAAACCAGGTGATAAATGAAATTCAGGTTAAAGAGTCATTAGGCCTTGGTATCAGGTCGATTGTAAACGGCAACAACATAGATGCTACAATAACAATTTCATACGGCCAGGCAATAACCGGCGAAGCAAAGCTTACCCTGTACCTGGTTGAGGATAAATTGTTTTATACACAAAGAAATTATTCATCAACCTTGTATTCCGGCCAGGCTAATATTCCAAATTTTCAATACGATGGCGTATTAAGATCAATTGTTTCCAATTTAACTGGTGATGTAATTGATAATAATGGTATAGCCGTTAAAAAAACGTATTCATTTACACTGCCTGCCAACATTTCAAATATTGCCAACGTAAAATTGGTTGCTTTTGTAACAAACAATACAGGCAAGGTTATAAATGCCCAGGAAGCAAAAGCGGGTACGGTAAAGGAACTTGAAAAATTATAAAGCTAAGTTTGTTATTACTAATTTTCAGGTGTGACTTTATTTTATGAGCCGGAAACTAAAAGCAGCTACATGAAAAAAATAAAACTTATTGGGTTGTCTGTATTACTATGTAGCCTTACAGTTTCGGCACAGCAAGTACCTGATATAAAACTGGCAGATTTACAAGGCAATGTTTTAAATACAGGCAGCTTTAATAACCCCGCTGCAAAAATTACCTTGCTTGCATTTTGGGCTACCTGGTGTGTTCCCTGCATTAACGAACTTTCTACAATCAATGATAATTTATCAGAGTGGAAAAAAAAATATCAATTTAATTTTTTTGCAGTATCGGAAGATGACAGCAGAACAATAAACCGGGTAAAGCCTCTGGTAGATGGGAAAAATTGGGATTTTACGGTATTGTTAGATAAGAACCAGGATTTAAAAAGACAACTAAACCTGATGAATGTTCCCTATACAATAATTGTAAAAGAAGGTAAAATAATTTACCGTCATTCGGGTTTTGTTTTGGGCGATGAAGACGCATTGTTAAAAGTGATAAAAGATAATCAATAAGAAATGTACCTGAAAAAAATATTTTTTACTGCCTGTATCACATTCATTGCTGTTAAAAGCAATGCACAGTTAAGCGGTGGTTTCGAATCAAATTCATCCTGGTATGTTGATGATAAAAAGATAAAACTGGAGCAGATAGAAGCACAAGACAGATTGCGTACAAATTCTTACCTGCGGTTAGATTACAGGTTGGGCCATTTTACTGCTGGTGTGCAGGCAGAGTCTTATGAATCAAAAGCTTTATTAAACTATTCTCCCAAATTTAAAGGAACAAATATTGGCAGTTATCACGTAAGTTATAAAAATGACAGCATTCGTTTAGAGGTAACTGCCGGCCATTTTTATGAGCAGTTTGGCAGCGGTTTGGTATTCAGATCGTGGGAAGACAGGCAACTGGGAATAGCCAATTCAATTGCTGGCGCAAAAGTAAAATACGCACCCATAAAAACATTGCAGTTAACTGTATTATATGGCAAACAGCGCAATGGCCTTGGGTTTAGTTTTACCGATGGCACTGTTTTGGGTTTAAATGCAGAGCTGGATGTATCAACCATTTTAAAGGCCAAAAAAATAAAATACAATATTGGCCTTAGTTATGTAAACCGGTATGAAAACACCGGTAATAACAACATATCATCATCTACCTATTTAACATCGGTAAGAGGCAAAGTGCAAAAAGGTGGATTTACTGCCGATGCAGAATATGCGTTTAAATCGAAAGATGCATTGGTGGAATTTGGAATTTTAAAACCAGATTTGCAATTTGATGGTGATGCTTATCTTTTAAATATCGGCTACTCTAAAAAGGGATTGGGCATTAATGCAAGCGTAAGACGGTTAGAAAATTTTGCATTGTATTCTCAAAGAAACCTTGCAGGTAATGTGTATAACGAAGGTGTTGCAAATTATATTCCGGCA
>JBKJLT010000008.1:0-3648 GCA_046596765.1 Ferruginibacter sp.
AAAACCCTGAATGGATAAAAGTGGCTGCTAATGCAACCTATATACAAACCATACAGATATGCATTGCCATTGCCGCCATTGTAATTTTTTACGGTATTAACCTGATGGGTTTAAAAATGAGTGCTAAAACCCAAAACGTTTTAACCGTAATTAAAATAACATTGATACTGTTATTGATAACGCCCATCTTTTTTGCAAGTCCCGCTATCAGCTCTTCGGTATTACCAACGGCCATCAGTCCAACTTTTATGGAATACCTGAAAGCTTTTGGTATTGGCCTGGTAGCGGTAAGCTTCACCTACGGAGGTTATCAGCAAACTATCAACTTTGGTGCAGAGGTTGATAAGCCAACAAAAAATATTCCACGGGGTATTTTCTTTGGTATTTTCATCATCATTGTTTTATACCTTACTATCAATTATGCTTACATAAAAGTTATTGGTTTTGAGGAAATGAAAAACAGCAAAAATATTGCCGCCATCATGGCTTCCAAAATTTTTGGTATTAATGCCGAAAGGATTTTATCAGGCTTTTTATTCCTGAGCGTACTGGCTTATGTAAATGTGCTGCTAATGAGTAACCCTCGGGTAATGTACGCCATGAGTGAGGATAAAATTTTACCTGCAATATTTAAAAAGCGGAATATTAAAACAGACGTGCTTACCATTTCTTTAAGTGTGTTTGCCGCATTGTGTGCGCTGATAGTTTTTTGGGCCAAGGAATTTGACACCATTTTAAGCTTTACGATTTTCCTGGATTGTTTTGGGATGGTACTTTCGGCAGGCAGTATTTTTATATTGAGAAAAAAGACGGCCCACTTAAACGATACAGGTATTTACAGCATGAAATTGTACCCGCTGTTACCAATCATTTTTATTGTAGCCTATTCTTTTGTTGCTATAAGTTTATTGATAAATGAAACCAGGCTTTGTATGATTGGCCTGGCAGTTATGGCTGGTTTTATAGGAATTTATTTTGTGGTAAAGGGGCTGCAAAAAGAAAAAGCAACAATTTCATAACAAACACATTGAGCTTTAATCAGCAACTAAATGGGGCAAACAGGCGTTATTACCGTTTGTACAATTGTGTTACCCTTTTTACGGGCAGATGAATTATTTTTGTAACATGCGTTATAAACTTTTAATCCTTATAACTTTATTGATAGCTGGCGCAACTGCAAAAGCACAGGAAAAATGGAGTTTGCTTAAGTGTATTGAGTATGCCATGGCCAATAATATTTCCATAAAGCAGGTTGATTTACAAAGCAAAATTGCTGAACTAACTTTAGTGCAAAGTAAATACGGGCAGTTACCTAATTTAAATTTCAGCGGCGGCCCGGCTTTTAGTAACGGCCGCAACCAGGATCCTACTACTTTCAGTTTAATTACACAAAGTTATTTATCGGCTAACATGCAGTTGCAAAGCAGTGCAGATATTTTTAACTGGTTCAGCAAACGCAATATTATAGCCGCTAATGAGTGGGAATTACTGGCAGCCAAAGCCAATACAGACAAATTAAAGAATGATATTGCATTAACAGTGGCAAATGTGTATTTACAGATATTACTGGGGATGGAACAGGAAAAAATTGCCGGCATTCAACTGCGGCAATCAAAGGCCCAGCTAATTAATACCCGCAAGCTGGTTGACGCCGGAAATTTACCTGAATTAAATGCAGCAGAGCTGGAGGCGCAGGTGGCCAGGGACAGCTCGAACGTAATTGCTGCAAAGGGAAATGTGATACAGAGTATACTCTCTTTAAAAGCGTATATGGCAATTGACGCTTCCACGCCTTTTGAAATTGAAACTCCTGCGGCTGAAAAAATACCTGTTGAAAAACTGGCCGACCTGCAGCCGGAAACGGTTTATAATTTAGCCATGGCAAATATGCCTCAGCAGCGTTTTAATGATTTTAAACTGAAAGCTGCTCAGAAAACATCGGCTGCTACAAAAGGGAGCTTGTATCCTACGCTGTCGATCTACGGGGGATTGGGTAGCCGCTATAATAACAGGGCAAGTGAAATAACGGGTGTTACTTTCTCTAACGATACTATTGGCAAAGTGATTGTTGGCGGAACACCTTATAACGTTTTTGCAGCTTTTCCCAATTATAGTTCCAGTAAACAAGGTTTTTTTTCCCAGTTAAATCAGAATTTCAATCAGACTGTAGGTTTAACGCTACGCATCCCGATCTTTAATGGCTTGAGTGCCCGTACCAATTACCAAAAAAGTAAAATAAGTATACAGAACCAGGAACTGCAAAAAGAACTTGACAACCAAACACTGAAACAGGATATATACAAAGCTTATAACGCGGCCATGGTGGCACTTGAAAAACTGAATGCAGGAAAAAAGGGTATGGAAACCGCTGAACGTACTTTGTACTATGCTCAAAAAAGATATGATGTAGGATTGATGGGAACATTTGAACTAATTACCAACCAGAATAATTTATTTACTGCAAGATTACAAAACGCATTGAACCAGTTTGATTATGTTTTTAAAATGAAAGTGCTGGAATTTTATAAAGGGCAGGGATTGAAGTTTTAAACCCCCTTCGTCCCGATATAATCGGGAAACTTTGGAGTAAAATAATTGGGATAGCTTTTAGATTTGAAAGAGGTAGAAATAGCGAATGAAATTGCAAAACATAATTAAAGCTGAATAAAAAGATACTGTAAAAGAGTGATTAATTTTTACTCTTTTACTAAAAGAATAAAAATTAATAAACAGCCGTTGCCAATGAAGCTGAATAAAGAACTTTGGCCGGGCTCAAAAAAAATAAAAAATGAGTAAATCAACTAAATGGATTTTGATAGGATTGGGAGCCTTGTTGGTATTGCTGGTAATATTATCAAAAGTGGGTGCATTTGGAAAAGATGAGGGCATAAAAGTTACCGCCGAAAAAGTGCAGAAACGCACCATTACAGAAATTGTAAATGCCAGCGGCAAAATTTATCCGGAGGATGAAGTGAAAGTGAGTCCAGATATAAGTGGTGTAATTACTGAGCTCACAGTTCAGGAAGGCGACACGGTGAAACGTGGACAGTTGCTGGCACGCATTGATCCGGATGTTTATAATATACAACGCAGCCAGGCTGCCAGTGGCGTGGCACAATCGCAGGCACAGGTAAGCAGTGTGCAGGCCCAGGTTAGCAATGCGCAGGCAGCACTGGATGCATTGAATGCACAAATGGAGCAGGCGCAAAGGGCTTACGACCGGAGTAAAAAACTATTTGATGATAAAGTGATAAGCCGCAGCGAAATGGATGTGGCGGAGACAACTTTAAGAAGTGCCAAAGCAAATTACAACGCTGCAGTGCAAGGTATACGCAGCACACAGGCCAATGTACAAAGCGCCCGTGCCAACGTGCAGACAGCCCAGGCAAGTTTGCAAAGAGCCAATAAAGATCTGAGCAGAACAACCATTATTGCTCCAAGAGATGGCGTGGTTTCTTTACTGAACGTAAAAAAAGGCGAGAGTGTATCGGGCAACAGCTTTACGGTGGGTACAGAAATTTTGCGCATTGCCGATATGAGTAAAATTGAAATACGGGTTGATGTTGGAGAAAATGATATTCCGAAAGTAAAGCTGGGCGATAGTGCGCTGGTAGAAGTAGATGCTTACAGCGACCGTAAATTTAAAGG
>JBKJLT010000391.1:0-14100 GCA_046596765.1 Ferruginibacter sp.
CCGGGCCCGTCCAGCTAAAGCTAAAGCCGTTGCCTGTACCACCGCTTACTGTAATATTAATGGCACCGGTATTATCACCACGGCAGCCAATATTTATTACCGATTCTGTGAGTGCTATTTCACTCCATGTAGGAACCAAAACTAAAAGATTTGCAGTACACCCTTTATTGTCGGTAACTGTTAAAGTATAGGTTCCTCCGGCAATATTGTTCGGATCCTGTGTGGTTGATGTAAAGCCGTTAGGGCCATTCCAGTTGTACGTTTTAGCTCCACTTCCTCCGCCGGCAGTGATATCAATTCTTCCATTATTTACTCCAAAGCATGCTGAGCGTACACTATCCAGCACTACCGTCAGTAATGGCGGTTGAGTAATAGTTTTGCTCACAAAATCAGAGCAGCCATTTGCATCTTTTACGCCAACAACATAAACGCCCGCAGGTAAATTGCTGAACATATTAATTGCCTGGAATGGGGAACCATTGATGTTGTAAGTATGTGGTGCAACACCGCCAGCACCAGTTACCGTTATACTGCCTGTAGCAGTTCCAAAACAACTCACGTTTATAATGGCAGTTGAAGGGTTTATGTTTGAATTACCTGTGATTGTATAAGTACCATTTGCTGTACAGCCATTGGCATCTGTTACTGTTATGGTATATAAACCGGCAGGTACATTGCTGATTGATGAAGTTGTTGCTCCGTTACTCCAGAGATAAGTGTAGGGTGTTGTTCCTCCTGCTGGTGCAGCTGTAGCACTTCCATTGCAGGAAGCCGATGTGCCTGTTATTGTAACTGTAAGCAAAGCAGGTTCAAGCACATTGTAACCGGTAGATACGTTACATCCATTAGCATCGTTTACAACAACAGTATATCCCCCAGGAGCTAAACCGCTGATGGAAGAAGCAGTTGCTCCATTACTCCATTGGTAAATATAAGGAGTTGTTCCTCCGGTTACAGTAGCAGCAATACTTCCATTGTTATTGCCAAAGCAGGTTATATTGTTTCCGTTAAGGCTGATAGATAGTGCTACTGCAGGTTGGGTTAATGTAACATCTAAAGTTGCTACTGAGTTGTTTGCATCGGTTATAACCAAATGATAAGTTCCTGCTGTTAATCCGCTGATATCTTCAGTGGCGGCGGCGTAACCGGGGTCACCTGCTTTTGTCCATGCAAAGTTATAGGGTGATACTCCGCCAGTGACTGTAATATTAATAGCACCGGTATTTTGGTTAAAGCAATTGATGTTTGTTGCCTGTGTTAGTGCAACTGTTACTGGTGTTCCATTGCATGAACCGGGTACAGGCTGAAAGCCGGTAGCGGGATCATTATCGGTTCCGTTAGTTAACCACGGAGAATAATTAACAGTTGCAGGTGTTACTTTCGAAATTACAGCCTGTGCTGATGTAATGCCATACCAGTTGCAGTTGCCGTTGGCTGTTTCGCTGGTTGTGCCGTTGTTGATTGAAATAATATCTCCGATGAAACTGTTATTGTTGATATTAGTGATTATACCATTTGCCAGACCGCCATATTGAGAGAGTTGTAAATGATAAAAAGCAACAGATTGTTTAAATCCTGAGATTTTATTGTTATTAATATTTATTACAGCATTTGAAGGTATAGCATTTGCTGCAGTTCCCGGGTTGCTGAAAATAAATATTCCAGTTGAAGGAGTAGCACCTCCGGCAGTTGGAGATAAATTTATTCCGTTAAAATTTACTTCATTGTTATCAATTGTAATAACATTAAACTTGCCTGCAGGCCTTATTGCCAAAGGGGCTGAAGTTGTAAATGAACTGAAATCTCCATTATAGGTAATTATATTTTTCTTTATAAAAACTTCTGAATTTTGAACTGTAGATTGGCAAACAGGAACAATTAAAGCCGAGAATGTTTGTCCGGTGGCATCAGCAAGCACAGTATTATCTTCAAATATTAATCTGTTAACACCACTTGCATCTGATCCGCCACTCCGGTTATATTGAACAGGTCCATTGACCAGTGTATTGATAAATGTATTTCTGGTAACAGTAATTACAGCAGGTTCTGTAATACTATTATTCAATTGCAATCCCAGTCTGTTATCGTAAGCCCTGTTATCATCAATTAAGGTAGTTCCAAACCGGGTTGTTGAAACTGGTGCATTTTGTCTGTCAAAAACATTTCCGGCAATTGTAAGATTATCAACTTTTATCGTAGTTCCAATGCTTATACCTGTTTGCAAACTTGCCAGCGATGCATTTGCAACCACAAATGCATTACCACTGACATGTGCCACGTTTATTGCATTCAAAGTAACGCTGTTACCGCTTGCTCCTCCTGTTTTTTCAAACCGGTTACCTACAATCAAATAAGTATTTGATGAAAGTGGTGTTATATTTCTTCCTGTTATATTTATTGAAGTGAGCGTGGAACTTACTAAAAATCTGTTTCGTAAAATATAAATATTACTGAAATCAAGCGATGAATTTGCCTGTTGTATTTGTGTTTTAGATAAGGGATCAAATGTTAATCCTTCAATCCTGATGTTTGAAGATCCCAGCGTGATTGTTGAATTATTTATAATTGCTTCTGCATTTCTGGAAGTATTATACAACAACATATTATTCACATTATTTACCGGAATTGTATAATTGGGCCCTAGTATGGTAATGGCTTTTCCAATGGTAAAGTTTGGCGTTATGTAAGTTCCTGCATCTACATATATCGTATCGCCTGCATCAGCCATTAATACGGCAAAATCCAAAGTAGCTAAAGGTGCTGACGGCGTTCCGGGGTTATTATCATTTCCAATAGCGGAAGTATAAATATCACCAGACAAGTTATTGTCGTTTACATAAAGTCTTGTTGCTGCCGGATTGATTGGATTTTCTCCGTTCCATTTCCACAAATCACTTGTGAAATTAAAATTCTCACCAATATTGGTTGCATATTGTCCTTCGCCTCCAAATAAATAAGCTGTATTGCCAATAACGGCAGTCTTCATTTGCTTCCTCGCTGGCGGCAGGTTGGCTGTGGCAGCAATACCTGTCAATCCATAATTGCCTCTTTGATTGGAACTGTTGCCCGGGCCCTTCATCCATCTCCAGTTATTCGTTACCGGGTTGTATTCCCATAGATCATTATAACTGTTACTGAATGGCGTACCACCAAAAATGTAAAGTTTATTACCAATTGTAAAACCAGATGAACCTGTTCTGTTACCAGGCATATTAGTTGCGGCCTCAACACCTAAGGTTCCTGTAGATCCTGCGGCTGTACCCGTATTAGAACCTTTAATGAATGTCCATTGGTTTGTGGTAAAATCATATTGCCACAGATCATTGAGCAATTTGCGTCCAACTGTATTACCGTGTCCTAAATTTCCAAACAGGTAAAGTTTATTATTTATGATTTCTGTATTGGCTTCCATTCTTGATCCCGGCTTGTTATTTGCCGCAGGCACACCAATTGTTCCGTAAACACCAGCTACATTTATTGCATCATCACCGGAGATCCATGTCCAGTTATTTGTTGCAGGATCATATTCCCACAAATCATTTAAATCTCCTGTGGTTGTTCCGCTATTATAACCTTCGCCTCCGAATAAATACAATTTACTATTATAGACAAACCCAGATGCTTGCAACCGTCCTCCAGGTATATTACCTGCAGCAGCAATTCCTTTTGTACCATAAATACCAGGTTGATTAGCACCACTTGAACCTTTTAGCCATGTCCAATTATTAGTAACGGGATTATACTCCCATAAATCATTTTTAAATACTCCCCTATGTCCACCAAACATATATATCTTATTATTTAAACTCCACATCGTTACCCAGGTTCTTGTTCCGGGCAAGTTGGTGGCTGCGGGTACGCCTTGCACTCCATAATTCTCCGGCAATTCAAATGTTGAAGAACCTTTCAGGAATTTCCAATTGTTTGTTGCAGGATCATATACCCACAGGTCATTTGAATTACTTTCATTATTGTAAGTTCTTTTGGCACCACCACCGAACATATAAATTTTACCATTTAAAGCTGCCATGCCATGCCCCACCCGATCACCGGGTTTATTTGTTGCACTGGCAACACCGGTAGTACCATATTCACCATATCTTTCTTTTCCGCTTGGCCCATTCAACCATGTCCAGTTATTAGTTGTTGTATTAAATTTCCATAAATCATTTCTACTTTCATCGGATGTACTGGTTACACTATTATATCCACGGCCACCGAATAAATAAAGATGTGAACCTGTTGTAATAAATGAGCCCCGACCTCTTGCTCCAGGTAAATTGGTAGCAGCTTCAACCTCCCTGAATCCATAATTACCCAATGAATTAACAGTGGCATTACCTTTTACAGAGCGCCATTGTGATATTGAAGGATCGTATTGCCACAGATCACTATGAAAGCCGAGAAACCATGTATGACCTCCATACAAATAAAGCGTATTATTATGGCTCGTAATAGTTGCTCCACCTCTGGATCCAGGCGTATTTGCTGCAGCATATGTTCCTTGTGTACCTGTAATTTTTAAAACATCGGTGCCAGAACTACCGGCGATCCATGTCCAGTTTCCAGTTGTATTATCAAATTCCCAAAGATCATCCATCACGCCATAAGCAGATGCAGAGGCACCTGCACCTCCAAAGAGGAAGAATCTATTCCCTATGCTTGTAAAGGCAGCTTCATATTTACTTCCCGGAATATTTGTAGAAGATGGAACCCCTTTTGTTCCATACACACCAAACTGGTTTGTTAGATTTGTTCCTTTAACCCAGGTCCAGAATCCTGTTGTAAAATTATATTCCCATTGATCGTTCAGTATAACATCATTTACCCCATCCGATCTTACTCCACCGAACATGTAAAGTTTTCCATTGTAGGTCCAGGAGGCAGCTTGCTCTCTTCCACCTGGAAAATTTGTTGCATCAGCTACTCCCATTGTTCCATAACTACCTAAAGAGTTTAAAGTATTATTTCCCGCTATCCATGTCCAGTTATTTGTTGCAGGATCATATTCCCATAAATCACATAGTCTTGCGCCATTATATCCGCCGAACAGATATAACTTATTATTCAATGTCCAACTCATTGCATTTTTTCTTGCACCGGGATTATTGGTTGATGCGGATACACCCTTTGTTCCATATACTGCTGCGCCGCCCAATGAACTATTACTTTTCAGCCAACGCCAGTTATTTGTTGCAGGATTGTATTCCCAAACATCACTTAAGTATCCTTGTGGTGGAGTTGGGTTTCCACCCGGAGATGATAATTGTGTTGCCACACCTTCGCCACCAAACATATATACTTTGCCATTGTACTCCCATGTTGTTTGATATCTCCTGATGCCCGGATTATTACTTACACTCGCAACACCCTGTACGCCATAAGAACCATACCGATAATCTGTCGTATTTCCTTTTAAGAAAATAAATTGATTGAACCCGATCAGTCCTTCATCCACCTGGCCATCACAATTATCATCAATAGAGTTTTGAATTTCTATTGCTCCCGGGTGGATGGCAGCGTTGTTATCGTTGCAGTCTGTGCTGTCAGTTACATAACCAGGAGGTGGCGACCCCGCAAGGGTATAGTTACTGATATTGCCGTATCCATCGCTGTCTGCATCGGCATAATACCTGGTTGTAATTGGATTATTAACATTAAATGAAACAACATTGGTTATGCTCCAATGGCTGTTTGCATCAAGGCTACGTATAAAAAGTAAGTGGTAGCCGTTGTTTAAACTATTAGTGTTAAAAGAAAAACTTGAATTATTTATATTCGTCGAAGCACTAACTGGTATATTTATAGCATTCCCAAAACCAGGGTCACTATCAATAAAATATTCTGCTTTTACAATATTGGGTAGGGTACCCAAATTTGATTTATAGAAAAAAACAGGATTAGTTATGCTCCAGTGGCCATTTGCATCTAAACTTCGTAAGTTCAATGTATGTAACCCATTATTTAAGCTGCTTGTGGAAAAAGAAAAATTTGAATTAATTATATTCACCGAAGCACTAACTGGTATATTTACAGCATTCCCAAAACCAGGGTCATTATCAATAAAGTATTCGGCTTTTATTATGTTAGGCTGTGCTTGTAAAAAATGCAGACTGAATAATAAAAATAATAAAGTGGCAATTTTTTTCATTCAAAATAATTTTAAGAAGTAATTAAAATATTAAATCCGAACTGCCCTAATTATTACTTTTTGTACTGAATGTTACATTCATGATATTGCCGGAAGGCAACGCTGCTGTACTTACCTGGTAAATGGCGGGGATTGCTGGTTGCAATGCAAGCTTATATGGGGTTGGTCCTCCAAATGCTCCAATATCATATCCATTAATACCGGCACCTATGGCCGGGCTACCTGCTTTTAGTTGTAAAGAAACATCATCTCCCCCGGCAGGATTTATAAAAATAGAATTGAGATTTACTCCGCTTTGGTTTCCATTTCCCGCAGGTAAACTATTTACTGCAATATTATTTTCAACAATACAGTTTGTAAATGAGGAATTGCCTGTAATAAAAATATTATTTTGTACTGTACTATTGTAAATACCGCAAGTACTAGAGACTGATATGTTAAATATATTATTTGCTATTAAAGCAATAGCATTTTGACCCATTAAAATGCTATTCCCAATCATATTGTTACTTATAAGGTTTCCTGTACTTGCGCCTATGGATAACCCGCCAGTTATATAGCATCCGTTAATTGTGGTATTATTTGAATTGGTACTAAGCGTAACACTACCACCACCAGAAATATGCGATTTAATTAAACTTATATTTGGAACAGTGATATTAATGCCAGCACAAGAGACACTAAATACAGAGAATGATGCTCCAACATTAGAGATGTTGATACTAAAAATTCTGCCAGTTACAAATGAATATTGTTGGCCAGGGTTTGCTGCTAAGAATTCACCAACACTTATCCAGGTTAATCTTTTTGTTGGTGTTAAATTACCATAATGGGTCAGGGATGGTTCAATATGTATAGTGTCACCATCCTGAACAGCGGCATTATCATTTGCGGCTTGTGCAGTTGAAAAATTTGCTGTTATTCCTGCATTATTATTTACCCGCCATATTTTAGCATTAACAATGCCAAAGTGTAAAATGAATGCAACAGAAAGGAAGATCAACTTTTTCATAAATGTTTGTTTTTGATTTTAAAAATATAAAATTATTTACCCGCTGTTTTTTAAGTTTTATTAAATAATAACAAATCGAAAAGCACCTGACTTCACAAATTAAATTTGCGCTGTTTGTTTTTCAAGAGTTATAACACGGGAAATAGAAAAGTAAAACACGGTGATAAAAATAGATTGCTATCTTTCTTCCGGCAATAGCAGATTTCTGTGATTTTTTAAAAAGCCAATAGTAAATAGAAGATTATCAATGAAATCGTGCAGCTATCTCAGCTCTGGAGTGGATGTTGAGCTTGTTGTAAATATTGCGGGTATGAGAAAAAAGAGTCTGTATACTGATGTTGCAGATGTCAGCTATATGCTTATACGATTTTCCATCAATCAGCAGTTGTAAAATTTCTTTTTCCCTTTTTGTAAGATGATACTGTTCTAATTCTTTTTGGCGGTCATTCTCTTTGCGGCTGAAAAACTCCAGCATTTTGCGGGCAATCTTCCCATTCATAATGCTTTCTCCATTACTTATTGCATGAATGGCTTCTATAATTTTTTCGGGTGGATCTTTTTTAAGCAGATACCCCAGTGCGCCAGCTTTGATGGAGTTGAAAATTTTATCTTCATCTTCAAATACAGTAAGCATAAATACACCTGCCTGGGGCAGTTCTTGTTTTATCAGTTTCACCCCTTCAATACCATTGCGAAATGGAAGGTCAATATCAAGGATAATTACATCCGGTTCGCTGCTGTACAGGGAAACTAATGAAGAAAGATTTTCGGCTGTATACACTAATAAAAGATCGGGCTGGCTGCTGATAAGCACCTGCATGGCTTTGAGATAGGAAACGTTATCTTCTACAATGGCTACCCGTATCATAACTATAAAGATAACTTTAAAATAAAATCTGCAAATACCAGATTTCTGGTATCAGATGGGAATAGTAATATTTGTTCTGGTACCGTTGGCGTTGTTTGTTTCAGTATAAAGAATGCCTTTCATTGTTGAAACTCTTTTTGCAATATTGCTCAGGCCATTCCGGTCCTTACGAATAGCGGTTTCATCAAAGCCGGTTCCATCATCACTTACAGAAAGAAGCAGTCTGTTAGCCTCAAGGGCAAAGTGCACCCATATATTTTTGCAACCGGAATGTTTAATTGAATTATTAACGAGTTCTTTAGCTGTTAAATAAATGTTTTGCTTAAACTCGGCCGATAGTTTTATATCAACTGCTTGTAGATTATTTTGTAATAGAAAATTAATTTGCTTTGCATGACAGATGGGCTCGGCATAAGACTGAAGCCGGTTTATCATACTGGTGAATGAATCATATTTTGGATTGATGCTCCATACCAGATCATCAAGCTTATTAACTGCCTCACTAATATTTTGTGTAATGGAATCGAGGTGGGAGTCATTATTTTTTGTGGCTTTTGCAAGCCCGGCATAAATATTAATACTGCTAAGTGTAGAACCAATATCATCATGAAGATCAGAAGAGATACGTTGCCGTTCATATTGAATGGCAAGTTGCTTTTCTAAAATTACCCGCTGCTTTCGTAATTGTGTGCTATAAATAAAACGGACAATAAGGAAGATAACTGCAAGCACAGCAACAATTGCCATTATCCTGAACCACCACATTTTCCACCAGGGTGGCCTTATGGTGAACGGGTAAGATAATTCATTACTCCAATAACCTTCGCTGTTCATAGCCTTCACTTTGAATGTATAATTACCCGGTTCCAGGTTGCCATATGATGCACTTGGTTCTGTGGTTAATGCACTTCCGTTTTTATCAATACCCTCCAACTGGTATTGATATTTTACATTTTGAGGCTGGCTCATGGTAATACCAATAAAATTGAAACTGATAAAGTTGTTATTATATGCCAAACTTAAATGCTCAGGTAAATTATACCATTTACTTAATCCATCTAAATGAAAATTACTGACCCTTACTCCATTACCCAATAAAAAACTACTGTCTTCTTTTTGGTTCAGCTTTGTCCAGTCAATGTGTTCATTAAATAAGTTGATTGCCGTAATTTGAATATTTGGGGGAATGACATTTTCATTTTCTTCACTGGGTTTGAACGTAGTAACCCCAACATTTGTTCCAATCCAGATTGTATTATCCTTAGCTTGCAAAATGGCATTATTATTACAACCGATACCTAAAAAGCCATCACCAAAACTGTAATTTTTAAAATACTGATCAGTTTCAGCTATACTGCCTGATGTAGCTTTTTTAGAAATAATGGCTAAGTTTTTAACAGATAATTTACTCAGGCCAAAACGGGTGCCGAACCATATATTTCCTGACTTGTCTTCGAGGATGCTGCCAATAAAATTATTTACCAGTCCTTCCTTTTCTGTAAAATAGGTAAGGAATTTGCCATCGAATTTTGCAACTCCACCACCACGGGTGCCTAACCAGATATTTCCAGCCTTATCTTCCGCCATACTATAAATTCCAGGATTACTTAATCCTTCTTTTTCGGTAAAATGGATAAAAGAATACCCATCGTATTTCGTAACTCCAACCGAAGTACCAAACCAAAGATTGCCCGACCTGTCTTCCATTATACAGGAAACATCGTTGCTGTTTAACCCTTCTCTCTGCGTAAAATTCTTAAATGAACGTCCATCGTATTTCGTAACTCCACCTGAAGTACCAAACCAAAGATTACCGGCTTTATCTTCAAGGATACTTAAAACATCATTATTGATTAATCCGTCTTTTTGGGTGAATTGAATAAAAGAACGGCCATCATATCTGGCAACGCCATGATAAGTTGCAAACCAAACATTTCCTGACTTATCTTCACAAATACTGGTGACATTATTATGATTTAAGCCTTCCTTTTCGGTAAAATGTGTAAAGTTTTTACCATCGTACTTCGAACATCCTCCACCCCATGTGCCTAACCAAAGGTTACCGGCTTTATCTTCCATGGTACTAAAAACGTAATTTTTACATAAGCCTTCTTCTTCGGTAAAATGTGTAAAGGTTTGGCGGTTATATTTTGAAACTCCTCCACCTGCGGTACCAAACCAGATATTTCCCGATTTATCCTCCAGCATAGCGTAAATATTATTATTACCTAACCCATGCTTTTCGGTAAAATTTGTAAAAGAATGACCATCGTATTTTGACAATCCATTAAAAGTTCCCAACCAGATATTTGCTGCTTCATCTTCAAGAATACTGAAGACCCTATTATTGATTAAACCTTCCTTTTCGGTAAAATATGCAAAAGAATTTCCATCGAACTTTGAAATTCCCCTTTCTGTTCCGAACCAAAAATTCCCAACTCTATCTTCCAAAATACAGTGCACATCATTATTACCAAGTCCCTCTTTTTCAGTAAAATTTGTAAAAGAATTGCCATTGTATTTTGATACCCCTCCTGCTGTACCAAACCAAATATTACCCTGCCTGTCTTCAACAATACTAGAAACATAATTATTGATTAATCCTTGATTATAAGTATAATTAGTAAATAAATGGCCGTCAAATTTGGTAACGCCTCCACCCCATGTTGCAAACCAAAGATTTCCAGATCTATCCTGCAGCATACTAAAAACACTGTTATTACCCAAGCCATCTTTCTCAGAAAAATGACTAAAAAACTGACCATCGAATTTTGTAATCCCGCTACCAAGTGTACCAAACCATATATTTCCAGCTTTATCTTGCAGGATACTTCTAACGTCATTACTGCTTAAACCTTCCCGAGTGGTATAGCTTGTAAAAGACCGGCCATCATACTTCATAGCCCCGCCTGCTGTGCCAATCCAAAGATTCCCCAATTTATCTTCTAACAGGCAAGTTACAATTCCATGTTTTAGCCCATGTTGTTTACCAAATGTGCTGAAACTGGCGGAATTTTGGTTTTTATAAGTCATGTCCTTTGCCACAAATATTTCGGGCATGGCGGCTACAAAAGGCTTCTCAATAACGGGAACTTTGCGTGGGATAAGAAAAGTATCGGTACCCGTAGTTAATACTTTTGATTTGCGTATCCTAACAACTTCAGGTACTCCAGCAATGTGTATGTTGCTGTTGACTTGAACTTTAATGGGCTTACCTGCCGTAATTTTTTTAAGTTTACTCTCATCGATGCGTATTTCCTGGGGTAATGCAATGTTGTCTGCGGGAACTAAATGACCTTTTACTGCTGCTACTTTTGTCGCATAAGCGCCTGGTCGTTTTTCTACTTGCTTATGTTTGCAACAGAAAAAAAACAGCAGGAGAAAATATAAAGAGAATTTCTTTATGATTTTTAATTGCATTGGTTATATAACTTTCTAAGGTTTCAATATGCCTGCTTCAGTTAATTTATAAGTGTTATCGTTTTATATATCGGGAAGTGAATTATCAAGATAATCAATTTGAATCACATTACTACTGTTGAATTATAAGGCCATAAAAAACTGCAGTTACCGGTACCGAAATTTTCTTGTTGTTGCACGTACACACATTGATCGGTGGCATTGGCGGCGAAATATCTTCCTTTAAAACGGGAAACTGTTTTAATAAACCTGATACTCCGGTTTTGCGTTGTGCATCATTGGATACGCTCATTCCGTTTAATTTATAACAGGAGAAAATTTTTATGGCATACAGCCGCCTTGCTGAAATAGTACAGAAGCTTTTACAATTTTGATTCCTCTTTCAAAAAAATAAAAAAAGCCTGTCTTGCAAATTGAAGACAGGCTTTACTTTCCATTGGGTGCGTTATTCTATCCCGGTTATTTTTCCGGTAACGATATTTTTTCCAACTACAATTCTGTAAAATATGTTGCCATGCTGGCTTACAGCAAAAGGAACAATATTGTTTCCTGTTTTTTGTATGCTCACCGTTTTTTCCTGTAGCTTTTGACCGGTGATCGTAAACAATTCAATCTTCGCTATTCCTTTTTCCGGCGAGTTTATCCGCAGAGTAAAGTTTCCCTGGTGTGGGTTAGGGAATGCGGTTGCCGACAGACGGTAAAGTTCGGGTTGTGTCGGACTGGTTGCGCCGTTCTTGATAACACTTGTGTTTTGTGCCGGTGTTTGAGTGCTTGTAATAGTTCTGCTAAAAGATGTTGGCGGAGCAATCATCATATTGTAACAAACATAAGACAGGCCTCCGGTTACACTGATATAGTATGTGGTACTTCCTGCAAGCGTGTATTCTTTACTTGTAGCTGTTGTAGCTACCGGAACCAGTGCAGGCGTATTGTTACCGGCTGCATACATATTGAATGTGAAACTTGCCGATGGGTGCGTTAGTGATAAAATATAATTACCAGCACCAGAAGGCGTAGTAAACTTAAACCAGTCTGCCGGATCGGAACCCACAGCAATTCTTGCATTAACCGTTGATGCTATAAGAATTGAAGCTGCTTTACTTTTGGTGTCGTTCTTTTCGTAATCGTCGTCTCCATTATCACTAATGCTTTCGGTCTTTATGTCGATGCATCCATTCGCATCCTTTGCTGTTACAACATAGCTTCCTGCATACAAACCTGTAAATGAACCCGACGATTGATAAGTGCCATTATTCAATTTAAACTGGTAAGGGCTTGTTCCGCCGGTTGCTGTGGCAGTAATTTTACCCAGGCTGTTGCAACCTGTAGCATTTGTATGGGAAGCAGATAGTGTTACAGCCGAGGGTTCTGTAAGCGTGTAGGACTTTTGTGTAGTACAACCCGTAGCATCTGTTACAGTCAAATCATATTTTCCTACAGCCAGATTAGTTATATTTTGACTGACAGCACTAAAGCCACCAGGGCCACTCCAGCTAAATGTAAATCCACTACCGCTTCCACCACTTACCACAATACTTATGGCTCCGTTGCCAGCACCCTTGCAGGTAAGATGTGTTAATTGTGCGTTCACAACAATTTGTGCTGCTACCAAAAGGGAGGCAGTAAATTGTTTTGTACATCCGTTATTATCTGTAACCGTAACCGTGTAATTACCTGCCGTTGTAAGGTTGTTGATATTTTTACTGGTTGATGTAAAGCCTCCTGGCCCTGTCCAGCTATAATTATTTCCACCCGATCCGCCGGTTACATTAATAGAGATACTTCCATTTCCTCCACCAAAACAAAGAGGTTGCATGTTGTTCAATGTAATAACAATAGCCGCAGGCTGATTAATTGTTTTGGTAACAAATCCAACACAGTTATTAGCATCTTTAACCAACGCGGTGTACGATCCGGCAGCCAGGTTGCTAAACACATTGCCTGTCTGAAAGCTGACACCATTATTTAAACTATACAGGAACGGCGCTGCACCTTGTGCATTGGTTATGGTAAATACACCGTTGCTGCCGCCAAAGCAACTTACATCTGTAACCTGTGCCGTTGGTTTTACACCATCTTTAACCGTTAGCACAATAGATGCAGATTTTGTGCAGCCTCTTGCATCTGTTACGTTAACTGTGTATGTTGCCGCAGGTACATTTGTTATTGCGGCAGTTGTTGCGCTATTGCTCCACAGGTAAGTGTATGGCGTTGTTCCTCCCGAAACAACGGCCACTGCGTTATTTGCGCAAATTGTTGAGTTGTCAGTTATGGAAGCAGCCAAAGCCGTTGGCTCGGTAATTAATATGCTATCGAGGGTGGCCACTGAGCCATTCGCATCGGTAAGCGTAACACTGTAAGTACCCTGAGCCAGATTTGTAAGATCCTCCAGGTTGCTGTAACCGGCGTTGCCATTCTTACTCCAGTTAAAAATGTATGGAGCGGTGCCTCCGCTAACATTGATAAAAATTTTACCATTGTTTGCGCCAAAACACGTTATGTTGATAATACTGTCCAGCGTTATAACCGGCGGCGTTCCGCTACAAATACCTGCAATTGGTTGAAAGCCGGTTGCAGCACTAACATCCGTACCACTAACCAGCCAAGGGGTATAGTTAACTGTTGACGGAGTTATTTTGCTTACCACTG
>JBKJLT010000482.1:0-5927 GCA_046596765.1 Ferruginibacter sp.
CGTTCCTCAGCCAGTGTTTAACAACGGTTATCATCGTTACCATCAGTTACCTTAGTCAGAAGCATTTTAGTTTCAAAACAAGGAAGGATATTGAAAAAGGGACATAAAAAATATCGAACCTGTTTTGTTTACCGGACAGGCAGCCAAGAAACAATTAATGTTAGATACTAAAGTGCCCAACTCCTAATTCCCAATACCTAATCCCTAATTCCTAATTCCCAAATCCCTATAATCTTCCCTCACCGGTGTAAACACATCAATAACCTTACAGGCAGTAACGGCTTTGGCACCATGCAGTACATTGCTTCCAATAAATGCGCCCATGCCGGGCAGCAGCAATTTTGTTTCTCCATTTAATGTAAATTCCATTTCTCCTTCCAGTACAAAAGTCCATTGCTCATGCGGATGGCTGTGTATCGGGGCAATTACACCCGCTTCCAGTGTTACACATCCGAATGTGGAATTTGCCGAATGTTCCATGGCACTTTGTATGCCAGGAAAAATAGTTTGTTTATTTTTTGTGTTGTAGTTGATGAATGACATGACCAGGGTTTTAATATTCCAAATGTAATGAATTAGTGAGATAGCTGTTGCTGTGCTCTTTTTGTACTGCTATTCCTTTGCTTTTACTAAATTCGTGTAGTTTTAAATTAACTATGCATTTCTTTTTATTATACATCGATCCCGGAAGCGGCAGTTACATTTTGCAAATGATCATTGCTGCGGTGCTGGGCGTAAGTTTCTTTTTTAAAAATTTCTGGCTTACCATAAAATCATTTTTTACCGGTAAAAAAAATGAAAAGAAAGAAGAAAATGACCTGCCCGAATAAAAAAATCCCATTAACAAATACGCATGCATCCTGCTTCATATAGAGATAACAGCGGTTTTATTTTTCAGCAGGATGATAAATTCTATCGTTTTGTATCTCCGATTTATGAAACATATTACAGTCATTTAATGAAAAGCGGCCTGTACGATGAACTTGTAAAGAAAAATATGCTCATTGCACACCAGGAACTTATAGAAACGACAGCGTTTGATTTTGCCGATGGCAGGATTCTTTTACCGGAGCAAATACCTTTTATTAATTATCCTTACGAATGGAGTTTTGATATGTGGAAGGATGCGGCCTTACTTACGCTGCAGATTGCTATGATTTCTTTACAAAAAGAAATGATATTGAAAGATGCAACGCCGTTCAACATCCAGTTTTATAAAGGCAGGCCGGTTTTTATTGATACGCTTTCTTTTGAAAATTATGAGGAAGGAAAACCATGGATTGCTTACCGGCAATTCTGCGAATGTTTTTTAGGGCCGCTGTTGCTTATGCATTATTGCCATCCTGATTGCAATAAACTGTTTGCTGTTTACCCCAATGGCATACCCATTGATGTGTTGGCAAATCTGCTCCCAAAAAAATCCAGGTGGAATATCAATACGCAATTACATGTGCACTTGCAGGCAAGGTTTTCTGCTAAGCCAAAACAAAAAACCGGTACCGAAAATAATTTCAGTAAGCAAAAGCTGGAACTATTGCTAAAAGGCCTGGAAAGTTTTGTACAAAAATTATCTGCTAAAAAAATTAAAACAACCTGGGATGATTATTACACCGATACAATTCTGGGAGATGACTACCTGCAGGCTAAAACAAAACTGGTTCAATCTTTTATAAGCGATATTGATTTTAAAACAGTGATTGACCTGGGTGCCAACAACGGGCATTTCAGCTTGCTTTTTGCCAACGATAAACAAGTAATTGCAACCGATTCCGACAGTAATTGCATTAACCAATTGTACCTGAAAACAAAAAAATCAGGTAATAAAAATCTGTTGCCGCTGGTTAATAATCTTACCACACCATCGCCTGCAATTGGCTGGGCCAATGCCGAAAGGGAATCCATGTCAGCAAGGCTCAAGGCCGACCTGGTGCTGGCTTTGGCACTGGTACACCACCTGGCCATTGCAAATAATGTGCCTTTACAATTAATTGCAGATTGGTTACAACCGATGGGGGCGAACCTTATTATTGAATTTGTACCAAAGAGCGACGAAAAAGTAAAACTGCTGCTGCAGCATCGCAAGGATATTTTTGATGATTATAGTCTGGAAAACTTTAAGTCCATCTTTGCTGCAGCATTTGAAATTGTAAAAGAAGAAAAAGTGGGTAATACCAACCGGGTTTTAGTTTTAATGAAACGCAAACAATGAACTTCCTGAAAAAGATACCTTTCTTTTTATTTTTACTGGTATTGTTTTTTTGCCTGCACGGCAGTGTAGAAAACTACGGCTATCTTTTTATGGAAGAGGTAGTAAAAACCGGGGCAGTTATTTTATTGTGCATCGCTTTGTTTTTTGGTTTGATATGGCTGCTTACAAAAAATATACACTTTGCTTCCCTGCTTACTTTTTTTATCAGTTTATGGTACCTGTTTTTTGGCGCTGTTCACGATTTTATTAAATCAACAGCCTTTTTAAATTTTCTGCAGTCCTATGCGGTATTGCTGCCGGTTTTATTATTTGCGAATTTTTTATTTATATGGTGGCTTAAAAAGTATAAGCAGCTCTATCCAAAGTTATTCCTGTACCTCAACCTGCTTTTTATTATTTTTTCCATGGGCGATGGCATTTTACTGGCAAATAAACAGTCTAAATATAAAGAAGCAACTGTTGTTAATCCGGTTAGTTTTGATCAATCCAAAGTAACTGCAAAGCCAAACGTTTATTTTTTATTGTTTGATGAGTATGCAGGTTACAAAAGCCTGCAGGATAGTTTCGGTTTTAAAAATGACAGCCTGTATAATTTTATGCAGCAGCAGGGTTTTAAATTGCTGCCCACATTTTCCAACTACGATTTTACGCCCTATAGCATGTCTTCCATCTTTAACATGCAGTACGTTTTCGGCAGCCACAACAACCAGGTGCTTGCTCAGACTGATATTCAGCAACGCTTTGGAGAGATCAGGAATGGGCAGGTTCCGGCTATCTTTAAAAGTATGGGGTATAAAATTGCAAATTTTTCGATGTTCGATTTTAAAGACAACCCTGCTTTATCGCAAACCAACGGATTGTTTCCCATTCACGCTGCGCTGCTTACCAATAAGATTTTTCATAACCGGATATTTAAAGATATCGGTTGGTGGTTTGTTACCGGCAGGTTTCAAATTCCCTTTCTTAAAAAAAATATTTTGTATAAAGATGATGCATATAATAAATTGGTTGAAGAAAAATTGTTGCAGGCAACCGCAATAAAAAATGTTCAACCTGTATTCAGCTATGCTCATTTTTTTCTGCCGCACAGCCAGTATTGCCGCGACAGTACCGGTGCTTTGAATGCGCCCGAAAAAATATCCGACCTGTTTAATAAATCGCTGTACCTCTCTTACCTGAAATATACAAACAAGGTTTTGCAGGGCCTTGTAAAAAATATTACTGCCAGCGATACTGCTGCAATTGTTATAGTAATGAGCGACCATGGCTTTTACGATTACAACAGTCCCGGCGAATATGATCCTTATAATTACGATAATATCTGCATGGTAAAACTGCCGGCTGGTATGGCAGATGCGGTTAATTTACCCCGCAGTAATGTTAATTTTTTCCGTTACCTTTTCAATACCAGTTACGGTCAAAATATTCCCTACTTAAAAGATAGTACCGTATTTGTTATTGAAGACAAAGCGGTTAAATAAACGCCATGAGCCTTTTAAGAAAAATACCTTTCTTTTTATTTTTGCTGGCACTTTTCTTTTGCCTGCATGGCAGCCTGGAAAACTATGGTCACCTTGTTTTTGCAGAAGTAGCAACCGTAGATGCGGTTATTGTGTTGTGCATGGCTGGTCTTTTAATTGTTACGTGGCTTATCAGCCGTAACTTCCTGTTTGCTTCCCTGCTTACTTTTTTTATTAGCCTCTGGTACCTGTTCTTTGGTGCTGTTCACGATCTTTTTAAAACCACTGCTGTACTGCATTTTTTAAGATCGTACACAATATTGTTACCAGTTCTGCTGGTTGTTAATGTGCTTTTTATTTGGTGGCTGAAAAGGAACAAACAGTTGTATCCAAAATTGTTTTTGTACCTGAATGTGCTGTTTATTATTTTTTGTGTTACAGATGGTCTGCTTTTGATAAATAAACAGCGTAACTATCAACATAAAAAAAATGAGTTTGTTAATGCAGCAGCATTTGATTTGGCCAGGGTGACTGTAAAACCAAACGTTTATTTTTTATTGTTTGATGAGTATGCAGGTTATAAAAGCCTGGCCGATAGCTTTGGTTTTAAAAACGACAGCCTGTACGGTTTTTTGCGGCAGCAACAGTTTACTAAACTTCCCACATTTTCTAATTATGATTTTACGCCCTACAGCATGTCTTCAATACTCAACATGCAGTACGTTCCCGAAAATTATAACAAACAATTACTTACACAAGCCGATATTCAACACCGTTTTGATGAGATCAGCAATGCCCGTGTGCCCGCCATCTTTAAATCAATGGGCTATGCGGTTGAAAACTATTCCATCTTCTATATTAAAGACAATCCTGCGCTGTATGATGCCAATGGATTATTCCCTTTACATGCGGCACTGCTCACCAATAAAATGTTTCATAAAAGATTAATAAAGGATATTGGCTGGCGGTTTTTGGGCGGCAGTTTAAAAATACCTTTTGTAGAAAACCACATCATGTACCGTGATGACGTGTACAACACAACGGTTAAAGAAAAACTGTTGCAGGCTGCAGCAATAAAAACGGCGGTGCCCCGGTTTTGCTATGCGCATTTCTTTCTGCCGCATGGCCCTTACTTCCGCGATAGTTCAGGAGCTTTTAATGTGCCTGAAAAAATACCCGCTCTTGACAATAAGTCCGTTTACCTTTCTTATTTAAAATATGGGAATACGGTGATCAGCTTGCTGGTTACAAATATTGTTAACGCCGACCCAACCGCCATCATTATTATTATGAGCGACCATGGTTTTTATAGTTATGATGCTGACGGAAAGTTTAACCCGTATAATTTCGATAATATATGCTTTGTAAGATCGCCGGGCAGCAAGGCCGAGACGGCTAACCTGCCCCGCAGCAATGTCAACTTTTTCCGGTATTTCTTTAACCATAACTTTGGGCAAACATTGTCTTATCTGCCCGATAGTTCCGTTTTTGTAATTGATGAACCCGCTATACCACAATAATCCGGGGCTTCGCCTTCGGCAAAAAAACATTTCCCGCAGATTTCGCAAATGCCGCAGAGGAAATTCTGCGTAATCTGCGGTTTCTGCGGGTAAAAAATATTTCCGCTGGAAATCTTGATTTGCCTTCGGCAAAACTAAATTTGCCACAGAGACACGGAAACACAGAAAAATACATTTTCTATTCCTTGATTCAGTGCTTCTGCGCCTCAGTGGCAAATAAATATTTCCGCAGGAAATCATTCGTGTTCCCATGCCTTTGTGGATATCATTTACAGCGAAACTGTAAAATTCCGCCTTTTTCACCTTCCTTCCTGTTGACAATCTGCCAAAATTGCACTTATAATCCCTTGGCATAATCATTGCCAATTCTCCAGTAATCAAACAAAAATTTACAACATGGGAAAGATTATAGGAATTGACTTAGGAACCACCAACAGTTGTGTTTCCGTTATGGAAGGCAACGAACCAGTGGTAATTGCAAACGAAGAAGGCCGCCGTACAACCCCGTCGGTAGTGGCTTTTCTTAAAAATGGCGAGCGTAAAGTAGGCGATCCTGCCAAACGACAGGCCATAACCAACAGCCACAACACCATCAGCAGTGTTAAACGTTTTATGGGCCGACGGTTTGATGAAGTAACCGAAGAGATTAGCCATTGGAGCTATAAAGTAGTAAAAGGTGACAATAATACCGTGCGTATTGACATAGATGGCAGGCAATATACACCACAGGAAATAAGC
>JBKJLT010000202.1:0-2846 GCA_046596765.1 Ferruginibacter sp.
AGGATCCTTTATGGCACAAACTTCCACGCTCTCTATGAAGATAAGTTTATCCGTCGCATAGTTTTTTGGATCAAGCATACGATAGGGCCTTTTCGCTCTTATCTCAATAGTGCCAAAACCAATATCGGTTATCATTTTTATATATTCCTTTAAAGGCAACGATCCACTCAGGCATAAGGCCCGCAACCTTTCATCTTCTCTTAATGCCTCGGGCATTTCAGTTTCGCAGGTTGGGTCACTCATAACTAAACGGCCACGTGGTTTTAATACACGGTACATTTCCTGCAGGGCCAGTTTTAATTCTTCATGCTTAAAAATATTAAAAAGGCAATTTTGTGCAGCCACATCAATGCTGTTATCTTCTACAGGTAAACTAAGTGCATCGCCTTTTCTTAAATCCACAAATTCTTTTTTAAACCAGGGATTTAATTTTTCTGCTTCATCAAAATTTCTTTCGCTTGCAGCCAGCATTTCATTAACCACATCCACACCAATTACGCCATTTTTTTGGCGGCTGAAATAAGCGAACTGCAACAACTCCATTCCGCCACCTACACCAACGTATAAAATTTTTGGACTGTTAACCAAATCCCGTGGGTTTACTGTAGAACCGCATCCATAATTCATCTGCTGCATAATTACCGGCATGTCCAAACCCGGCAATTGCCATACTGGTGTTGTGGTGCAGCATAAACCCACATCAGGTTTTTCGGCTGCTTCTTTGTACACATTTCTTGTAGTTTCTAAATAAGAGATAGACATAAATTATTAATTTTTGATTGAGTGAATGATAAAATAAAATAAAGCACTTAGCACAGCCGCAATCGGCAAAGTTAAGAGCCAGGACAATGCAATTTTTGAAATTTCTTTATTATTAGCAGTCTTATTTACCAGGCCAATGCCGTAAATACTGCCAACCGATACATGCGTTGTGCTGACCGGCAACCCAAATTTACTGGCCGCAATTACCAAACAACCGGTAACCAGGTTGGCTGTAAAACCCTGGCCGTGATTCATTTTGGTAATTTTTTTACTCATGGTTTCGGCAATGCGTTTGGCATTTAGTAAACCACCCATTGCCATTGCCAAGGCTAGTATAAATATATTCACAGGCAACCAAAAGAAATTTCCGATCAACATCAGGGATACTAATTTCGGCGTATCATTCAATCCTCTTGCAAAACTTACTATACCTGCGGTGATGTAATGCAATACATTTAAAACCGATTGAAACTGAATACCCATAAATTTTCCTTGGTATTGATTTACGCAATTTTTTGTGCTATCTATTTTTACTTGGGTAGTTTGTAAAGCAACAAAGTTTGCAGATTGCGCAACAGCCACGGGAACCCATTGATTTTCCCCTACGCATACGCAACTTTCTTCTGTAATGCCTACGGCTTTGCGGCTCCGTTTAAATAATGCGTATAAAACTGCAGCAATTAAAACCGCAATTACCGGCCCTAAAACCAATGGTAAAAAAAACGTTTTGCCAAGTTTACTAAAATTGACTGCAGTACCAACTGCCACCAAACCTGCACCAACCAGTGCACCTACCAAACCATGCGTGGTAGATATAGGAAAGCCAAGCCTGGTAGCCAACAAAACTGTAGCACCTGCGGCCAATGCAACAGCTAAAACAAAATCAACTGATTTAATAATATCATCAGGCACTAAACCTTTGCCTGAAAAGTTTTTTATTAACTCGGCAGCAAAAAAATACGAACATACGCTACCTGCAAAAGTAGTTAGCGTTGCTAAAATTAATGCTGGCCTGTATTGCAATGTGCCACTGCCCCACAAGGTTGCAACGCCTTTAAAATTGTCGTTGGCTCCATTGGAGTAAGTGAGTAATAAAACTGCCAGCAATAATAATATCAACATGGTTTAAAAATTATAGCGCACACTTAATTGCCCCTGCGTACGTGATAAAATCGGATCGTACTGCCATGGCGTTGTAGTAGTATTATTAAAATTAAGTTCGGGAGCTGTTGCTGTATTTGCTTTTGCTACAGTTAATAATTGGTAACTGCTGTTCAATACATTGGGCACATAATATTGCCTGCCCCATTTTTTACTTATTAAGTTCGATAAATTAAATACATCCAGAGAAATACTTACTGATTGACTTTTATTTTTTCCACCCAACAATAAAGTATGTACAATTTTCATATCCAGTTGATTATTCCACGGAGTTCTTGCTCCATTACGTTCGGCATATTGGCCACGGCGTTTACTTAAATATTTATCGTTGCTGATATATGCATCTAACTGGCTCCATTGGTTGGCAGCCGAATTGGTTACCATACCTCCCGAATTTTTTATATCGGCTAAATTACTTTCGCTCATGTTTCGGGGTATGTAAATCAAATCATTATTGGGCGAACCATCCCTGTTAATATCGCCAATGTATGTGAATGTAAATGGTGCACCCGATTGTGCAATGTACACAAGGGTAACAGATGTTGCGGCTTTTTTCCAGGTTTTATTATAGGTAGCAGTAGCGATGATGCGATGCCTTAAATCGAAATTAGAATAAGACAATTCAGGATCGTTTGGTTTTATGGTTTGATTGAATTCCCAGTTTGCCTGTGGCGATACCCTTACACCATTGGCCTTGTCTTTTGATACACCATACGTATAGGCACCTGATGCCCTGAAATTTTTATATTTTTTTGCAACCGATCCTGTAATGCTGTACCGGTAACCATCCTGCGTGTTGGTAAGTAAAAAGACATTGGTAAATGCAGGATTGTTTTTTTGCTGGTTACCGTTGCCAAGATAAACAGGTCGATTATCTCCAGTACCTTTTAACGGGGCTGTGCTGTCTTTAAGATTTACCGTTT
>JBKJLT010000294.1:0-3255 GCA_046596765.1 Ferruginibacter sp.
CAGCTATTATCAGCTTACTTTTGATGCTTATAAAAGTATTTATCTTTTTAATAGAAAAGATGAGCAAACCAAATCGCCCTGGAGCAATGGCAACAGTGAGGATAATATCTGGTATAACGATTACAGCAGTGAAAAATTTATTCAGCAAAAAAACATATTTGGCGAAACCTACATCCTGACAGACAGCCTGAAAAGAATAGACTGGAAGATTACCAATGAAAACCGCATGATAGCAGGTTTCAATTGCAGAAAAGCGGTAGGCGTTTTGTTTGACAGTGTATATGTATTTGCTTTTTATACCGATGAGATAACGGTAAGCGGTGGCCCCATGAGCCTGCATGGTTTACCGGGTATGATACTGGGCATAACCATCCCCCGCATGTTCAGCAGTTGGGTGGCCACTAAGATAGAAATAAACGGTGTTAATTACAACAAAATAAATGCCCCTGTAAAAGGTAAAAAAAGAAAACCCGTTGAACTGGAGACTAATATTATTGAAGCCACCAAGGACTGGGGAAAGTATGGCCAGCAGGCTGTTTGGAATATGTATTTGTAGGTCGATGGGCTTCACCCATCGGTATTAGATAACGCCCTTTCAGGGCTGAGATTACAGATATTCTCTTTTCGATGGGCTGCACCCATCGTTAGCGTATCACGCCCTTTCAGGGCTAAGTTTACCTGTAATATTTTTGACTGGGGTTAAATTTACAGCCCTGAAAGGGCAAAATATGCTAACGTCCCGTGTAGCGGGACGACATAATAATACCTACATGCAAAGCCCTGAAAAGGCGACATCCCTAATCCCACACATATCTTTCATCATATTCTACATTATATTTTTTGAGGAATGCCCTGTATTCATCCTGAAAAGTTTTCTTGCTGTGATGTTCGTGCTGATTGGCTATGTATGCAATCACTCTATCTATTTCTGCTGGGTTAACAGAGAAAGCTCCATAGCCATCCTGCCAATAAAAAATTTTAAGCAACTCATTTTTTGTTTTCATCCATTTTGATGAATGTGATTTTATTTCTTCCAGCAATTTCATCAACGCAATCTTTTTTGATAACATACAGAGTATATGAATATGATCTGTATAACCACCAACTTTTATTGGCTGGCAGTCTAAATTTTACAAATACCTCCCAGGTAGCTGTGTAGTTCGTCCTCATATTTTGGAAGAATGATTGGCTGGCGATACTTTGTACTGAATACGATGTGGATGTAGTTTTTTACGAGAGATTGTCCCATGATTTGTTTTTTTTCGATGGGCTGCACCCATCAGTATGAGATAACGCCCTTACAGGGCTAAAATTATCGACGTCGTATTCGATGGGCTACTCTCATCGTTAATGCATTATGCCCTTTCAGTGCTAATGTAACATGTGCATAGCCCTGAAAGGGCATAATATATAAACGTCCCGTGCAGCGGGATGACACTGACGTAACATAATCTCCAAGCCCTGAAAGGGCGACATCACTATTCCTACAAATGGTTCATCATATCACAAACCCATCCGGTATAATGGCTCTTTTTTTAAGCACCACAATACCATCTTTAACTGCATATAAGGCATGGTCGGTATCGGCTAAATGAGTGCCGCCGGTAATGCTTACATTATTACCAATGCGACAATCTTTATCAATGATGGCATTTTCAATTTTACAGTTTTCTCCTATTCCCAGTTTCGGAATATTTCTTTCAAGCGAATGGGCCATTTCCGGAATAGTTTCATAATAATCGCTACCCATTATGTAGGAGCTGATAATTTCAGTGCCCTTGCCAATCCTGGTTCTAATACCAATTACGCTGCTTACTATTCTGGATGCATCAATGATTGAACCCTCCGCAAGAATACTATTTTCAACATGCGTGCTACCGATTTTCATGGGAGGCAGCATACGGGCACGGCTAAAAATAGCACGGTTATTATCAAACAAATTGAATGGCGGTATTTCCAACGTTAAGGCAAGGTTGGCTTCATAAAAAGAATAAATATTGCCTATGTCTGTCCAGTATCCATCGTACTGAAAACTTACCACTTTTTTGGTGCTGATGGAATCAGGAATGATCTCTTTTCCAAAATCGGTAGCATCTTTTTTATCAACCAATAACTCATCAAACAAAAGTTTACGGTTAAAGATATAAATACCCATAGAGGCCAGGTATTTACGGCCATTGGCCTGCATTTCATCGCCGGTATCACTTTCCCAATCTGGCAATAATTCTTTAGCCGGCTTCTCAATAAACGACGTGATAAAATTTTCTTCATTGGCTTTTAAAATACCAAATTCCGGGGCTTCCCTATCGCCAACAGGTATAGTGGCAATTGAAATATCGGCACCTTTTGCAATATGGTTTTCAAACATTTCCCTGAAATCCATTTGATATAGCTGATCGCCGCTTAAAATAAGTACGTACTCAAAATCGTTGTTTTGTATATGCTTTAAAGATTGCCTTACAGCATCAGCAGTACCCTGAAACCAGCCCATGCTTTCGGGTGTTTGTTCTGCTGCCAATATATCAACAAACCCGCTGCTGAAAGCACTGAACTGGTATGCGTTTTTTATATGCTTGTTTAAAGATGCTGAATTGTATTGCGTTAATACAAACATGCGGTTGATGTTTGAATTGATACAATTGGAAATGGGTATATCAACCAACCGGTATTTACCGCCAATTGGCACAGCGGGTTTGCTGCGTGTAGATGTGAGTGGATACAGGCGGCTGCCGGCACCACCTCCAAGAATTACTGCAATTACTGATGTACTTATCATGGGTTTTATTTTAATTGAATTGAATTATATAGATCAATATATTTTGCTGCACTTTTTTCCCAACTGTTATCTATCTGCATAATTTGCTTTACCAGTTCAGTCATCTTTTCTTTATCATCATATAAATCAACTGCACGGTGTATGGAATAAGTAATATCCCAAACACTGGGATGATTAAAACAAATTCCAAATCCCTGCCCGACTGCGTCATTCAGGCGGGCGTTTGGTTCTCCAAAATCTATTACTGTATCTTTTAAACCTCCGGTGCTTCTTACCATGGGTATGGTTCCGTAACGCAAAGCATACATCTGGTTTAAACCGCAGGGCTCAACGCGGCTGGGCATTAATAAAAAATCGGCACCGGCATACATCTGGTGTGCAAGCTTTTCATTGTACCCGATTCTTGAATTATAATATCCTGCAAAACCTTCCGTTAAATAAGTCAGTTGGTCTTCCACCCTTTTATCGCCACTGCCCAA
>JBKJLT010000238.1:0-3216 GCA_046596765.1 Ferruginibacter sp.
CCTCAAATTTCACTCTTAAATAAATAGTATTTGTACAGGGGCTTTCTAAATGGACAAAGTATAGGTAAATTAAACCATCTTATTTACAGATTAATATTATGCAAACTGATCTTTTAAGAAAAAATTCGGAACTTTAACTATAGTACCCTTTTGAAGACATTAAAAAAAAATCAATGAACAAAGTACTTCCTCTGTTATTTATTGTTGTTTTAATTACGCTTTTTTCCTGCGAAAAAGAATTTAGTGAGGAAAACTTAAGTAACGGCAATGAATTAATTGTTGGTGCAGACTGCCGCATCAGCAAAATAGTTTTCCGCGATACTTCTGGCATGGCAGGCGGCGGCCCTGGTACCGGCCTGGGTTTTATAAAAGCTGATATTAATAGCCAGGATGTTGATACCTTAATAATACAGTTTGATAGTACTGGTAACACAATAGTTAATATAGCATCGCCTGTTTACACAAATGACTCCATTTATGTAAGTGCTGATGAATATTTTATTGTAAACGTAAACAAGCGCATTATTAAATTGCATGGCCTGGCTGATCCTACAGATCCTTTTTCGTTACAGTTCGATGTGTTTTATGTTTACAATACAGCCGGGTATCTTACTGCTAAAAATTATTTTTTAACTGCAACTCCAGGTGTTTCTTTTTTACGGGTTGATTATACTTATACCAACGGCAACCTTACGCACATGAGCGCTGTTGATTTACCCGGCGGCGATTTGTCGATGGATGCCGATATGACTTACTACTCTAATTTTGTGCCCCGTCGGTTTATCTATACCTTTCCCGATGAAATATTCTATCCGCAGTTCACCCAGTTTTTTAATTTTGGCGCAAGAAATTTTAATGCTCCCAAAACCATGAAAGTGAGAAATTATGATCCCGGTAACGTGGTACGGGATTCATTAGTTTCAGCCTTTAGTAATTATATTATGAGTCGGGATGGGTATGTATTAAGTGTGCAAATGGGAAATCCTCTGCCAGCGGCCACGCCACCGCTTACACCCAGCCCGCAGCCAAGTATTCCGGCGTTGCCTGGCAAACTCAGTTTTAGTTACCATTGTAGATAACAGGTGTCAGGCCACTACGCATAATCTTACATAGCTTACTGTAAAAATACAATTTGCGCTAAAAATGAAAAGAGCTTTACAGTGGCCAGACACCTAAAGCTGAGCCGCTTTAATTGGTGTCAGGCCACTACGAATAATCTTACTTTACTTACTGTAAACATACTATTTGCGCTTAAAATTAGAAGTAATTTGCGGTGGCCAGACACCTAAGAAGATATACAAAAGAGGCTGACTAAACGGACAGCCTCTTTTGTATTACGTGTCTGGCCACTGTAATATCTTTTTACTTTAGAGAATATTTGGAAATCATCAGTATTTTTAATCCGGTACGCTGCGTAGTGGCCAGACACCAGCTATATCTTCCCAACCATATTCGCCGGTATCACCCAATCATCAAATTCCTTTGCACTAACATAACCAAGCTTAACTGCCATTTCTTTTAAAGTGGTTCCTTCTTTATGTGCCTTTTGTGCAATTTCTGCTGATTTGTAATAACCAATTTTTGTATTTAAAGAAGTTACCAGCATCAGCGAATTATCCAGATGCTTTTTTATGTTGGCTTTTATAGGTTCAATACCAACAGCACATTTATCATTAAAAGAAACGCAGCCATCGCCAATAAGTCTGGCGCTATGCAGAAAGTTGTAGATCATAACCGGTTTAAAAACATTCAGTTCAAAATGACCGTTGCTGCCGCCGATGCCAATGGTAACATCATTACCCATAACCTGTGCGGCAATCATGGTTAATGCTTCACATTGTGTTGGGTTTACTTTACCGGGCATGATGGATGAGCCAGGTTCGTTATCCGGAATAAAAATTTCGCCAATACCGCTTCGTGGGCCCGATGACAACATGCGGATGTCGTTTGCAATCTTCATTAAACTTACTGCAACAGTTTTTAAAGCACCATGTGCTTCTACAATAGCATCGTGTGCTGCCAGGGCTTCAAATTTATTTTCAGCAGTTTTAAAAGGCAGCTTTGTAAGTTTGGCAATATGCCTGGCAACATTCACATCGTATTGTGGAGGTGTATTTATTCCCGTGCCAACGGCTGTGCCACCCAAAGCCAGTTCGCTTAAATGTGCCAGTGTATTTTTAATGGCTCTTAATCCATGGTCAAGCTGAGAAACATAACCACTAAATTCCTGGCCAACTGTTAACGGTGTGGCATCCATAAAATGTGTACGGCCAATCTTAACCACTTTCATGTAAGCTTTTGATTTTTTATCTAAGGTATTGCGGAGTTTCGAAATGCCCGGTATAGTTGTCTCTATTAAAATTTTATAAGCCGCAATATGCATGGCAGTTGGGAAGGTATCATTACTGCTCTGGCTTTTATTTACATCATCGTTGGGATGTAAATATTTTTCTTTATCGCTTAATTTACCTCCATTTAACACATGGCCACGGTAAGCTACCACTTCATTTACATTCATGTTACTTTGTGTGCCGCTGCCTGTTTGCCAAACCACCAAAGGAAAATAATCGTCTAACTTACCTTCCAGAATTTCTTTACAAACCTTACCAATCAGATCGGCTTTTTTCTTTGTAAGCACCCCGGCTTCGTTATTGGTAATGGCAGCCGCATGTTTTAAATAAGCAAATGCCCTTATGATTTCTTTGGGCATTCGGTTTATATCCTGTGCAATTTTAAAATTATCAATACTGCGCTGGGTTTGTGCGCCATAATACGCATCAGCCGGTACTTTTACTTCACCCATGGTGTCTTTTTCAATTCTGTATTCCATAAATAGTTGGTTATAGATTTGTGAACCGGTTGCAAAGTTAAATGATAAAAGCATAGTAAAAATACCAAGTAAAACGAACTAAAAAAGATATTAACAGCAGCAGATTTACTACAATTTTTTATAATAATATGCCTACATTTATCATTATTTATTTTAAATCAAAAATTTTTTATGAAAAAAAATTTACTCCTGGCCTTTGTGCTGCTAATAATTGCTGCTACAGGATTTTCGCAATCAGATAAATTCTGGTCAGTCAATAGTGAAAACAAAACTAACATCATAACAGATAAAGCTGTTGCAAGATTAGCCTATCCCAAAACATTCAGGTTATTTAATTTGAATACCGAAACTTTAAGACAGGAATTATTTTCTGTAGTTGGAGCTAA
>JBKJLT010000576.1:0-6897 GCA_046596765.1 Ferruginibacter sp.
AATTATTATTACCGAATGCGAAGAAGCTACAACCGGTATTGATGCCAATGCTGATGGTAAATTAAGATGGCTGGTAGCACCTGCCGACTCTGTTAGCAATATTGATTACGCCAATATCAAAATACTTACCGATACTTTTTACAACCGAGGTACAACCAACCGGGGCAAGCTGCGTTATTCTGTAGGAATGAGCAATGGAGGTAATTATTCTGCTTATCTTTCTGCTTATTACAAATACAAAGCTGGCGTTAGTTATTGTGCGCAGGCTGGGGCGGTTTCTTTAATTACACTTACGCCACTGCAGTTTTGTATGGCCCGTTACGATAATAATGAAAATGTGGGGGCTGCCGGAAATGCTGCTGCATTATCCAACTCACAAACAATTACCAGCCGTGGCGTTTGCAGTAAATATTTTATTAAAGAACATGCGCCTTTATATGCCCAACGTTTTGCAAGAAGGGGCGATATCAGCATTGCTAAATCTACTGCTGTATTTAATGAACTGAAGGCTAAAGGTTATCTCAATAACAAAAATTATTTTATTGGTTTTTCAGATGTACTGGTGAATGCATATACAGCAAATCCAACTTCGTTTCCCGAAATAAACAGTTTAACAGTTTTACAAAAACTTTTTGTTGTTGAGCAGATTGATCTTTCAGTATCTGACCACCAGATGTACAGTGATTATAACAGGGCAACATTAAGGTTTTTAAACAATCAGTGTTTGTAAAAAAAATCGGTTAGTATTTTTTTAACCCTGTGCCTGAATGGATTCCATTATTTGCACAAATGATGTGTTGCCGAGTTTTTCTATTTCTGCCATATCATTTGCTTCCAGTTTTACAAGCCCGCTTGTATTTTCTACCACCTGCTTATCAGTTCTTATACCGGGAATGACAACTGACACCTGCGGATAACTTAAAAGATAACTTAACGCCAGTGCTGTTTTGCTGCAATTATATTTTTCACATAGTTTCCAAACAGGTACAAGCGCATCGGCACAGGTTTTTATTATTTCGGCAGTAAGCCTGTTTTTGCGATGATCATTATCCTGAAAAGAAACTCCCGAATCGAACTTACCGGTTAGCAAACCAAATTGCAGCGGCATCCGGGCAATAATGCCATAATTTTTTTCTGCAGCGGTTTTCAATAATGACAAACTCCGTTGGTTCAATAAATTCAACACCAGTTGAAATCCATTTCCATAATTATGCTGCATAAGATATTCAGCTTCGGGTGCAGGGTCAAATGTATTTAATGATAAGCCCCAATAACGGATCTTGCCCTGTTGCTTCAACATCTCCATAGCTTCTATACAATCTCCCTGCTGCAAATGCAGCATCCTGGCAGTATGCAACTGGTAAAAATCTATTGTATCTCTTTTTAACCGGCGCAGAGAAATTTCACATGCCTGCAAAATATAAGCTTTGCTATAATCAACCGTAAACTGTTCATCTCTGGAAACATTACCCACTTTGGTAGCTATGATAATATCTTTTTTTTCGCCAATTATTTTACCAAGTAAATCTTCCGAATGGCCCAGGCCATAAATATCTGCTGTATCAAAAAAATTAATACCGGCATTTAATGAAGCATGGATGGCAGTTTCCGAAACCCGGTCATCAGCATCTCCCCAGCCAATGGCAGTTTTACCAACCATGGCGGCACCGCCAATAGCCCAGGCGCCAAATCCTATCTCACTTACCAATAAATCTGTATTCCCAAATTTTCTATATTGCATCATGCAATTTACTGCTAACAAACGTATTTCATGCCAACATATATAAAGTTCCCGGCGTTACTGGTAATGGTATTAGCACTTATCAAATTTGCATTGCCTTTTTTTCTTCAGCATCCGGTATATGAATTACACCGGGATGAATTTCTTTATCTGGAACAGGGGCATCACCTCGCATGGGGTTACATGGAAGTGCCGCCCATGCTTTCCTGGCTGGCTTGGTGTACTCATTTATTGGGCGATAGTTTCTTTTGGGTAAAGTTGTGGCCTTCTTTATTCGGCGCATTTACTTTGATAATTACCTGCCGCATGGTAAAGGAAATGGGTGGCGGTTTGTTTGCCATTTTAATAGCCGGCCTTTGTATAATGCTTACGGCTTACTTACGGCTTTTCTTTTTATTGCAGGCCAATTTTTTAGAAGTTTTTTGGTGGAGCCTCTCTGCATATTTTATTATCCGCTTCATCAACACAGAGAATAGTAAATACCTCTACTGGATTGGCTTTGCATTTGGCTGCGGGTGGCTGGCCAAAAATTCCATCTCATTTTTTATTATTGGATTTGGAGTTGCATTGCTGCTTACAAAACATCGTAAACTATTTTTAAACAAACACCTTTATGGAGCAGCAGCTCTCGCTCTTTTAATTGCCTTGCCAAACCTCCTCTGGCAGTATAATAATAACTGGCCGCTGCTGCATCACATGAATGAATTAAGAGAAACACAATTAAAATTTATTGAGCCTGCCGATTTTTTGAAGGAGCAGATTTTAATGTTTTTTGCAGCTTTCTATATTTGGATAATGGGATTGATATGGTTGTTCACCGGCACCGGCAAAACATATCGTTTTCTTGCCTGGATCTATCTTACGGTTATTGTAGTGCTTGTTGTTACCAGCGGGAAAAGCTATTACTCACTGGGTGTTTATCCAATGCTATTTGCAGCAGGTAGCGTAGCCCTGCAACAATGGACGGCTAATAAACTAAAATGGATAAGGTGGGTAACGGTTGCCTTAATTTTATTTCTTTCCTGGGTGGTTGTACCTATGTTAATGCCATTGTGGAAGCCTGATAAACTGGCAGCTTTTTACAAAGAAAAAAAGCTGGGTGAAATGGGTTTCCTGAAATGGGAAGATCAGGAAAATCATTCCTTGCCGCAGGATTTTGCCGATTACCTGGGCTGGAAGGAGATGACTGAAAAAGCCGAATTGTTTTATGAATCATTACCAGAAAAAATAAAAGACAGTACCACCATTTATTGCCGGCATTACGGGCAGGCAGGTGCATTAAAATTTTATGGCAAGGATAAAATATTTAAAGAAAAAGCAATCAGCGATAATGGATCCTTCCTCACGTGGATACCTGATGATCTTATATTCAGGCATTTAATTTTTATTGGCAAACAGATGCCAGATAAAGACGATGAAGTATTTCAGCATTTTGAAAAAGTAACCGTAATTGATTCTGTAACCAATATTTACTCCCGGCAATACCGGGATAAGATCATCTTTTTTGAAAAAACAGATTCAGTTGGTTTAAAAATGGCGGTTGAAGGCTTGAAGCAGATGAAACAGCCATTCAACCAGTGATATTGTTTAGTTTTGGTAATTAAGAAAATAATATGAACAGACCCGTACGTGTTTTAGTTGCTAAAGTAGGCCTTGATGGCCACGACCGTGGTGCCAAAGTTATTGCCACCGCCCTGCGTGATGCCGGCATGGAAGTAATTTACACAGGCCTGCGCCAAACGCCCGAAATGGTTGTAAATGCTGCGTTGCAGGAAGATGTGGATGCTATTGGCGTAAGCATATTGAGTGGTGCACACAATACCGTTTTCCCAAAAATCATTGCTTTAATGAAAGCAAAGGAAATGAATGATGTGTTACTTACCGGTGGTGGTATTATACCGGAAGAAGATATGGAGGAGTTGAATAAGTTGGGCGTTGGAAAATTATTTGCCCCCGGCGCCACCACATCCGAAATTGCAGATTATATAAAAGATTGGGTGAAGGTGAACAGAAATTTTTAACTTTATGGAATGAAAAGAGAAATTAAAATATTTAAATCTTTTGAAGAACAGGAGGCTTATTTTCTGGACTATTTTTATGCTTTAACCCCATCCGAACGTTTAAAAGCCCTTGCAGAATTACAGAAAAAAAATAATAAAAACTTTTTAAGGCCTGCACAAAGAAAAATTACAATAAAAAAACATTTTTCAGATGGATATTGAACATCCTGAATTTTTAAATTTTTTGAGTTGCGCTAAAAAAAATAAATTAAGGTATATGTGTATTGGAGGTTACGCTGTAAATTATTATGGCTACCACCGAGCTACGGAAGATTTAGATATATGGATTGCTCCCACAAATGAAAATAAAAAATGCTTTTTTGATACTATGCTTTGCATGGGTTATACCGAAAGTGAATTTGATGATATTAAGCATGAGGATTTTACTACTTACTTTGTCTGTACGCTTGGAGCCATGCCAGATGTCATAGATGTTCTTACAATAGTACACCATGCTCTGAATTTTGATGAAGCGGAAAAAAATATGGTTATACATAAGTTATCGAATGAAACAGAATTTAAAATAGTTTCCTATGAAATATTAAAAGATACAAAATTACTATCCCGAAGACCAAAAGACTTGTGGGATATTGAGCAGTTAGAAAAACTTAGAAATAAAAATAAATCATGAACTACCAAACCATTCTTTTTACTATTGAAAACGGCATCTGCACCATCACCATCAATCGCCCCGATAAATTAAATGCCTTAAACAAACAGGTATTTACCGATCTGGATAATGCTATTAATGAAATAAAATCAAACCCCGAAATAAAATCTGCCATCATAACCGGTGCTGGCCCCAAAGCATTTGTTGCCGGTGCAGATATTACCGAGTTTGGCAACCTGAACAAAGAAGAAGCCATGGCATTAGCCAAAAGAGGACAGGATGTTTTCTTTAAAATTGAGAATAGTAAAAAGCCAATTGTTGCTGCGGTAAACGGCTTTGCATTGGGTGGCGGTTGCGAACTGGCGATGGCCTGCCATTTCCGCCTATGCAGTGAAAATGCAAAGTTTGGCCAGCCCGAAGTTAACCTTGGCCTGATACCCGGTTACGGCGGCACACAACGACTTACACAACTGATTGGTAAAGGCCGCGCCATGGAAATTCTGATGAGCGCTAATATAATTGATGCAAATACAGCATTGCAATATGGACTTGTGAATTATGTTATACCTGCTGATGAATTATTAAATAAAGCTAAAAGCATTTTAGAACTGATTAACTCCAAAGCCCCATTGGCTGTTGCTGCCTGCATTAAAGCAGCCAATGCTGTTTTTGATGAAACCGAAGATGGTTACCAAACTGAAATTGATGCTTTTGGTGATTGCTTTGTTACAGAAGATATGAAGGAAGGCACTACTGCTTTTTTAGAAAAAAGAAAAGCAAATTTTACCGGCAAATAAATATACCCTATGGTGGGTATATGGGGGCACTGCAAATACGTCACTTTCGTGAAAATATTTTTAAACAAAAAATTATCATGAAAAGATTTACAGTCCTTACACTATTGCTTTGTGTATTTGCGTCCTGCAAAAAAGATGACAATACTGCAAACAAGAACAGCTCAACCCCCCGTTCATTTACCTGCACCATCAATGGTACTGCATTTGTTGCCGACTCTGCCTGGTACAATAACTTTAATGCTGGTGCCACCAATATTTTTGCAGTAAAAGGCACTGGCGCATCCCAACAATTTTTTGAGATAAACCTGAATGCACAAACAGCCACCACGTATGGCATACCTGCCAATGCTTTCACCTACCTAACCAGCACCACAACTTATATTGGCACAGCAGGTTCTTTATCTATCGGTACTTATGATATGCCCAACAGAAAAATATCGGGAACATTTACCGGTGTTGCCGCAGGTGCAGTTACCATTACAGGCGGTACATTTACTAATCTTCCTTATAAATAAAACATAACAAAAAAGAGGCTGCAATAAGTACAGCCTCTTTTTTGTTTATTATCACCCGTTTTATTTTGCCACAATAATCCTGGCTACTTCTATCTTTTCGCCTGTCTGTATCTTTACAAAATACATTCCGCCAGCTAGTTTACTCACATCTAATTTTTTGATATTTTCGCCTGCACCAACACTCACCCTTTGTGAAAGCACCGTTGCACCAACCTGGTTGGTTACTGTTATGGTTGCATTGCCGTTAGCCGCAGCTTTAAATGATAAGGAAGCTGTTGTTACAACCGGATTAGGTGAAACAGATATTTTATCAGATTCAAAAGTTATCAATTGAGTACCAGCTTCCCTGCTGGCAGTACCTAATTGCACTTTTAATGTATAACAGTTAGTAGCATTCCAGGCACCACCATTTTTTGGATATACCCTGGCATAATAAGTGCCGGCAGTAACTGTTCTGCTAATCGTTTCATCGCTGTTACCGCCATTGGTGGACGACTGCAATGTTGTGCCGCTGCTGTTCAATAAAGCCAGGTGATAATTTGCCGGCAATGTTGTTAACGAAACAGTAATAGTTCCTCCGGTAGTAATTACAAATTTGTAATAGTCATTATCTCCCGATGGGTTTAACAACCCTTTAATATCTGTATTGAATGGAATTAAAGCCGCACCTCCAAATGTATCATTTGTACCTACATCATAAATACCGGGGCAGGTAACAGGTGCTGTAGCTGTAGTAAATTGTGCCTGTACATAATTGCCGGTTCCGCCAGCACAATTAATTCTTACTCTCCAGTCGTATGTTGTTGAGGCCGTTAAGCCTGATAAATTTACTGATGTTGCTGTAGTAGCCGTTGCTGCATTTATCCATACTGATGATGCTGAAGCTTTATAATCTACATCATAACTAATTGCATTGGCATCAGCATTCCAGCTAACTGTTGCAGAAATTTCTGTAATGGCCGAAGATGTTAATCCTGTTGTATTGGCACACACCGGCGGAGCACCAATAGTAAAATTAGTATTGGAAATATCAAAGAAAATATTTCCAATTGCTTCTACTTTTACACGGCAGGTTGTGCCGGGTGTTGATGGAACAGTAATTGTTTCTGTACCATCATTAGCCGTGGCTGATGCCAATACAGTGGGGAAAGTAAATCCCCCATCAGTAGATAAT
>JBKJLT010000040.1:0-8517 GCA_046596765.1 Ferruginibacter sp.
TAGAGAACATAAAGTGCAATCCATACCGGATATTATTAAATGAGCTATTGCGCCAGATGATTGAGTTTTTTACAAATTCAAAATAAATGCCATCCCGGTGACCTGTTACTGTGTTCCCAATGATACGCATGCTATCACTTTTCCAGCAATGAATGCCATTACCGCTTTGCTGCTCTTCCTTTGCATAAGATGTGATGCTGTTTTTTTCGATACTGCAATTTGTAGCGTATTGAGAATAGATGCCGAAGAAAGTATCTTCCAGTACATTATTACGTATTACCACATCCCGGCTGTGATAAATTTTTATGCCGGCAAAATCTTCAATGCTTGAAATACCTGAATGTATTATTTTGAATCCATCTACCACTACCCCATTTGCTTTAATGGAGATGATCTCGTATTTATGATCCCCATCCAGAACAGGATGATTAACACCAAGCAGGAAAACAGATTTGCTGACGACGATATTTTTTTCGTGATAAACACCGGCATCAACCAGCACCGTATCGCCATTAACAGCTATAGTTAATGCCTGCTGAATGGTCTTAACAGCCTCCTGCTTACCAACACGGATAGTTTTAGCCAGCAAGCTGTTGGTAAAAAAGATGAACGACGTTATATAAAATAATTTTTTCAAGGCCTGTATAATTCATTCCATGAAACTGTAATTCCCGGAAATCTTTTTTGAATTGCAAACAAACTATCCTGCACATCAAATGCTGCAATATTGCCTCCCATCGGGCTTCTAAGTTCCGGACTGCTTAACAGAAAAATATTTTTAACATCAATCAACTGATGATTACCGGAATAATTGCTGATGTAAATATTTTTGATTTTGGCAGATTTAATATCCTTTGATTTCAGATAATCTAAAATGCAGTGCGTATCATCAAACTTATAAACCTTTCCTTTTTGAGTTACTATTTCGGCTCCAAAACGGTTATCGCTGATCGTCATTTTACAGAAATGGCAATTATCAATACCGGTTTTTATTGGCTCTGGTCCTGCTTTACAGGATGATAAACAAACTATTAAAAAGAATACTCCGGAAATGGCGGCTAAGCTACTTATCCGGCTGTTTTTTCTATTGCTTCTCCAAGCCATTACTGTAACAAAAAGTAATATGGCTCCAACACTCACAAAAATCCATCCACCAATATCAGGCATAGAATAAGCTCCAAAATTGAGTAATTGTTTAAACCCAATCAATGGAGGCTGATAAGCCATGCCCGGTACAATAATAGCCGCACTGGGATCTAAATTATGTCCGTAATTATACTCCCATCTCCAAAAATCATACATGGCCAAAATGCCGAAGCTTATGAAAAGTAAAAAAAGTACAAAGAGTAATTTTCGCCTTCCTGCAATTCCTGCAATTACAAAAAATAATGCAAAAAAACCAATGAGATAAGGAAGTATGGTAAATTCAACAAAGTCTTCGGTATGTAATGTTTTCATACCAATGTAATGATTCAACCCGTTAATAATATCTACATTCCCCGCCAGTTTATCAGGATAGATCAACAGCATCAATCCTTCGGGATATTGCGGTGCTACCAGGTCAATCCTCCACATGGGAACAAACAAAACAGCAACCAGGGCCAAACCACACATGATTAATAAAATTCTAATCCAGGGTTTCAGTTTATCATTCCTCATGCTTTCATATTTAGAAAATAAATAAAAAAGGAACAGGCACTTTTAAGCCTGCTCCTTTTACTTACAGGATCATTTCTTTTTTGTGGTATCAGAGGCCGGGTAATTTTTACCCGTGCTGAACAGCAATGGGGTATTGCTTCCTGCAGGCGACACCCGTATATAACCTGACATTTCCTGATGCAAAGCGCTGCAGAAGTCGGTGCAATACATCGGGAACATGCCTACCTTGTCGGGAGACCATTTTAATGTTTGTGTTTCGCCGGGCATAACTAATAGCTCGCCGTTATTTGCACCTTTTATGGCAAATCCATGCGGCACATCCCAATCCTGCTCCAGGTTGGTAACATGAAAATAAACTTCATCGCCCATTTTTATACCTTCAATATTATCAGGTGTAAGGTGAGAGCGGATGGCAGTCATATACACATGCACCTTGTTGCCTTCACGCACTACTTTTGTTCCTCCTTCACCATTAGAAAAATAAGGATGCTTATTCTCTTCCATTTTAAAGAACTTCTGCGAATTGTTTTTCACCAGTTCGGCAGGAATAATTTGTGCATAGTGTGGTTCTCCTATCGTTGGAAAATCAAGTATCAATTGCATCTTATCTCCGCTTATATCGTACAACTGGGCGCTTTGAGATAATTCGGGACCGGTTGGTAAATACCTGTCCTTGGTTATTTTATTATAAGCAACCAGGTATTTTCCATTAGGCGTTTTTGTATCGCCACCGGCAACAGTTAAATGCCCCACTGAATAATACGTTGGAACCCTGTCCACAACTTTAAGATCTTTAATATTCCATTTCACCACTTCAGAAGAAACAAACATGGAAGTGTAAGCATTGCCTTTATTATCAAACTCGGTATGTAAAGGTCCCAGGCCCGGCTTTTTTACTTCTCCGTATAAAACAGATTCATATTTCAGAATGGGTACGCCATCAAATTCGCCAATAAAATCTTTGGCTGCAATCGCTTTTTGTAATTTATCGAAACTAAAAACCGGAATTAATGCAGCCAGTTTACCACTACCTACAATGTATTCGCCAGTTGGGCTAACATCGCAACCATGCGGTGATTTAGGACAAGGGAAAAAATAACAGATGTCTTTAAAATCTTTTACATCCAAAACGGTTACTTCTGTTTTAATGGTTGATGTGGCTGAATGTGTTATATCGCTGTACACATTATGAGCATATTTTACAGATTGCTTTCGGCCTTTACCGGCTTTGATATATTCTTCTGCTTTTTTCCAGTTAACGGCCATAATAAAATCCTTATCTTTTTGCGAAGCATTTACTTCCAGCAAAGTATTGGCTTGTTCAGTATTATAACAGGAGAAGAAAAACCAACCATGAGAAACCCCTTTACCTGCACGGCTCAAATCAAAATTAACGCCGGGGCATTGCAGTTGAAAAGCAATATCCATAGCGCCATTATCTTTTTGAACACTGATAAAACTTATCGTTCCCTTAAAGTTTTGTTTGTAGGTATTGATAGGAACATCCCCGTTTTGATCATCGGGCGGAACGCTGAATCTTGTGCCTGCAATTACGTACTCTGTATTTTCTGTAATAAATGGTGATGAGTGATTACCGCCGCTGTTTGGCAGTTCGATGATCTCAGCAGTACGAAAAGTTTTCAGATCAATCCTGGCTACACGGGGTGTATTGTTGGCATTTCCAAAAACCCATTTACCATCATAATCTCCATTTGTTTTAGACATCTGTACGTGGTGCAGATCATCCCAGGGAACCATGCCATGCGATGTGTTCAGCATGGGTTTGGTTTCTTCGCTGTACCCATACCCTTTTTCAGGATCAACAGAAAATACAGGTATCACACGCAGCAAGCGGCCGGAAGGCAATCCATACACACTCATTTGCCCGCTAAAGCCTCCTGATACAAAATTGTAAAATTCATCGTATTTGCCCGGAGCAACATACACTTTGGCGGCAGCATCGGAACTTACTGCCGAGCCGGCATTTTTGGGTTTACAACCGGTAAACCCCAACAGCAGGCTGCACACAAAAACAGCTGCTGCAATTTGTTTATACTTTTTCATTTTGGTTGATTTTTATATTAAGAGTTAGCTATCATTTTACACCATCATTCCTGCGCATAAATTCATACAGGTTCCTTGCATCTTCATCCGACAGATTTTGATTGGGCATACGAACTAAGCAAATTTCCAGTTGAGCCTGTGCCTTAGGATCCTTATCCAGCATAGCATCTGTATTGGTTGAAAAGTTCATTATCCACGGAGCAGTATGGCGATCAGTTACACCCAGCCAACCGGGGCCTACCAATTTTTCGCTGGTTAATTTGTGGCAGCTTCCGCACTTAACGCCATATATTTTTTCGCCTGCAGATGCCATTGCCTGATCTACTGTTGCGCCAACGGTTACCTCGGTAAATTTGCCTTCTCCTCTTTGAGGATCGTAAGCAGGATTACCTTTTTCGGATTTCGCTGGTTCAGTTGAAGAAGTTTCTGAAGTGCTGGTACTTTTTTCAGCATTACCGCCGCAGGCTGCAAAAAATGCAGTAATACCCAAAAGGATTACAAATTTTTTCATGTTGTTTAAATTTTAATTTAGAATTTGATTGTACAAGATTACCGGCAAAATGGAAATTATTTTATGCGTTCAGTCATACAATCAGCAAATAACCGCAGCAGCGTAAAATTAGTTTCCACAAAAAATTCAATACCAGTAAGGGTTGTAAAGTAAATTCAGCATACGGAGTATATAACCGTATGATTAAAATCATATTTCATACTGCTTAACCTCATAATCCTTGGTTGTTATGCGTACTACTTTTGAAATAAGCAGAAATTATTTTTTATGAAAATAGATATAGATACATTACTTGCCTGGGGAGCAGCCTATAAAAAAGTAGCGGCAGGAGAATTTATTTTCCAGGAAGGCACGGAATCTTCTTTCTACTATCAATTGGTTTCAGGCAAAGTTAGATGGGTAAATATAAACAACGAAGGCAAAGAGTTTATACAAATCATTATTGAACCGGATGAATGTTTTGGCGAACTGCCTTTATTTGATGGTGAGCCATTTGCAGCCAGTGCTATTGCTGATGAAGATTCGGTGATAATAAGGCTGCACCAATCTGTTTTTCATCAACTATTAAAAGAAAACCCAGATCTGCATTTTGAGTTTACAAAGCTGCTTACCCAAAGGCTGCGGTTTAAATTCTTAATATTAAAGGAACTGGCCAACCACAATCCTGAAGGAAGCATTTCAACCTTACTTAATTATTTTAAGCAAACACAAAAAAATATCTGCACTAAATGTAACCGGCTTAAACTTACCAGGCAGCAAATAGCAGATATGACCGGGTTGAGGGTTGAAACGGTGATACGTACCATGAAATCAATGCAATTGAAAGGTGATCTGCAAATTACAAAAGGCAAGGTTTATTGCTGATTGTGATTCAAATCATACAATCTTAATGCACCGGTTGATTTCTTTGCACTAAACAATAATCATGGTGTTTCCGCTGATCCGTTGGTTAAAAATTTCATTAATCAACTTATTGATTGTTGCCTGCCTGGGTGTAATTTTAAGATATAAGATACTTTTTTCACTTCCATTTATAGATCAAAAGCATTTACTACATGGCCATTCTCATTTTGCATTTGCAGGATGGATAACCCAGGCGCTTATGGCTTTGCTGGTTTGTTATTTAGTAAAACAACAGTACCAAAGCAATTATAAAAAATATACCTGGCTTTTATATGCCAATCTTTTTACCGCTTATGGCATGCTGATTGCTTTTCCGATAGAAGGATATGGTTTATTCTCAATTATTTTTTCAACAGCATCTATATTTATTTCGTATGCTTTTGCATTTTCTTACTGGCGTGATGTAAATAAACTTGCTTTAAAAACTACTACAAATTCCTGGTTTAAAGCAGCGGTATTATTTAATGCGCTTTCTTCTTTAGGTGCATTTGCCTTAACCATTATGATGATGAATAAAGTCATTCATCAAAACTGGTACCTGGCGGCAGAATATTTTTATTTGCATTTTCAATATAACGGTTGGTTCTTTTTTGCCTGTATGGGATTATTAACAGCTTTTGTAAGCCGTAACATTGTTTCAGAAAATATACTCCGCAACATATTCCGGCTTTTTGTGTTTGCTATTGTACCTGGTTATTTTTTATCTGTTTTGTGGATGGATATTCCTTTATGGGTTTATATATGGGTTATCATATCCGCCATAGCACAGGTTATCGGCTGGCTATGGTTTGTAATGCTCATCAAAAAAAACTGGGAGTTGTTACGGCCAAAAATTTCAACAGCTTCAAAATATATTCTGGGTTGTTCGGCCGTTGCACTCACTGCAAAACTGCTTTTGCAACTAGGTTCTACCATTCCTTCGTTAAGCGATCTTGCATTTGGTTTCAGACCCATTGTAATTGGCTACCTGCACCTGGTTTTATTGGGAGTTATCACTTTATTTATCTTGGGCAGTATGTTTTCTGAAGATTACTTTTATAACAATAAAAGAAACGTAACTGGTGTTTTTATTTTTACTGGTGCAGTTATTTTGAATGAAGCTTTACTGATGGTACAGGGTGTTGCGGCAATAACTTACACAGCAATCCCTTTTATAAATGAAATGCTGCTTGGCACAGCCTGCCTGCTTTTTACCGGAGCGTTGCTGATGGTATTGACTGAAAGAAATATTTTACAAAAGTGATTTCAATCACAGTCTGTCATTTTTTATAAACACAACTTTGTAAAAAATATAATTATGACAAACTTAGCAGCGCAAACACTTGCAACCATTGTAACCAACAATCATTTTACCGTTCCGGTACTGGAAAAATATAATCTTGATTTTTGCTGCAAAGGCAAACGAACACTCACAGATGCTTGTATGGAAAAAGGATTATCTGTTGAAAAAATTTCTGAAGAACTGGAAAATTCTTTGGCAACGTTACAAAATAATAAAATGCCGTTTACAGAAATGACGGCTGAGCAGTTAATCAGTTATATCCTCATTCATCATCACTTTTATGTAAAACAATCAATGCCAACTATACTTGGTCATTTAGAAAAAGTGGCAGCCAAACACGGCGCCCATTTTCCATACATGATTGAAGTACTCAATTTATTTAAGGAGATAAATGGAGAGATGACATTGCACATGCATAAGGAAGAAGTAATCCTGTTTCCCAGGATAAAAGAAATAGCGGCTTCACAGGATGACCATAAAAACAGCAACGTAGTTGACGGTTATATTGTAGCACCAATAAAAGTTTTGGAAACGGAACATGAGCATGCTGGAGATGTTTTGTATCAGATTCGTGCGTTAACCAACAATTATACTCCACCGGCCGAAGCCTGCACTACCTTTCAGGTAAGCCTTGCAGAATTAAAAGAATTTGAAGATGACCTGCACAGGCATGTACACCTGGAGAATAATTTATTGTTTCCGCTTGCAGAGAACATGATGAAGAAACAGTCAAAGCAAAACATGGGTTGATGGAGTTAAAAAGCCCAAATCTTTATTTTAAAGCTCAGGCTTTGTATGGGGGAACAGACACTATCAAACCAAAATGTGATGGATTTTATCAGGTTTACAAATTTGTAAACAGCAGCATTATTTGTTTCAAACACTTTCGATAAAGTCTAAAACATTCTTTAGGGTATAATATATCCTGCGTATTGAAATTGGTCGAGAATATCTTATCTTCTTTACGTCTCTTAAAAAGAGGGTGTGGCATCTAAATACCTTTAGTAGCATTTAAGCATCAAGATCATCGTGTAATACCTCACTTGCCGGGCGAAGAATATTAAATAAATTCTATTTTCTAAAAATAAATTAGATAGTGTTGTGTACAAACGGCCCCAACCCTATTTTCTACGTTGCCTTCTGTTAGTAAGGATTTCAAAAGGGTATGTGTTTTTGGCTCACCGAAATACTCACTTTTTATTTGACAGGAATTGCATCAGTTTTTTTTAAAATTACATAATCCTACGTGTTAAATCAGCGGCCTTTTTGGGTGCCCCATTATTTTTAAGCAGCTAAAACTTAAAAAACAGGTAAGCAAAGGCAATATCATAAATTGTAATAGGGGAGATATACCAACATTAACAACAGGAATGAGGGGCATCGAATTATCGTACCCCCAACTGCCTGATGATAAATGCCGCATCTCAGATAATACAGCACCAGCTCCACCAATTAAAACCAACAGTAGAACCCGGGTCAATTTAAAATGTTGTATCCAAAAGTGATCTTTAAAAATAAAAGCAAGGCCAAAGTAGAGGAGCAGCACCATCAACACATCCGCAAGTGAGGCCAGCGCACAAAATGCTATGTGCTTAATATCATACACCGGATTTTTATATAATGGAATTTGTAATAATTCCCAGGCAAAATTTAGCAGGAATGCAAAAACAATCATTATAAAAACAAACTTTTTGAATGTTTTTTTATTAGTAGCATTCTTTAATAAGATAAAATATAAAATGCAAACAATAGTTAAAACAATAAGAGGAATCAAAAAGATAACAGGTTTTATGTCGTTCATTTGCTTAATTATTTTCAGAGACTATTTTACTTTCAGCATACTTGCATTAATAGCAACAACAATGGTACTTACTGTCATTAAAACTGCACCCGCAGCCGGGCTTAATAAAACACCCTGCTTATATAATATTCCTGCCGCCAATGGCAATGCTATTACATTATATCCCGTTGCCCAAATTAAATTCTGGATCATCTTGCGGTAAGTGGCTTTGCCAAATAAAATCAAACTTACAATATCTTTAGGATTACTGTTCACTAAAACAATTCCTGCTGTTTCTGCGGCAATATCGCTGCCGCT
>JBKJLT010000052.1:0-11765 GCA_046596765.1 Ferruginibacter sp.
AATGAAGAACTGGTGTACAGCATCTTTTGTTTTGTGCAGCACCTGCATATCGCCGCCATTGCGGTCTTCATAGGTACCATCGTATTCCAGCGTCAGGGTATTTTTTTCGTTGGGATAAAAAAACAGCTTTGGGTGAAAGAAAAATGTTTTTAGATCAGGTACATCGCTGAATCCATCTTTATTTACATCTTTGGCTCTTTGCAAAGTTGTGCCTGCAAAAAAGGTATAGCCTGTCTTTTTATTTCTTTTGCTTAAAAAAGTATTACAGTTAAACTCATTTAATGTGCTATAGTTTATCAAAATACTTCTTTGGGGCTCATTCAGTTTGGGCGTTTTAGTTATCAGGTTTATCATACCAGAAATAGCACCGCCCCCGTATAAGGTAGAGCTGGCTCCTTTAATTATTTCAACCTGCTTTAAATCAAGTGGCGGAATTTGAAGCACACTAAAACTGCCACTATAGCCACCAAACAAGGGAAGCCCGTCTCTTAAAATTTGAGTATACTTACCTGGCAGCCCCTGAACACGTAAATCAATGTTGCCGGTTGTGCCCGATGTACGTTGGTTCTGAATACCCGCAAAATCTCCCAGCAAACCAGCTATATTGCCGGGTATGGTTCCTGCTTCTTCATCAACTTCCTCACTGCCTATCACTTCTACTTTTGTTGGTAAATCTTCAATGCGGCTGTTGGTACGGCTTGAGTTAATAATTACCTCTTCTTCCTTTTTTTCTTTTTTTTGCAGATAAATTATTAATGCGTCTGTTTGGGGTATTTTAAAATCCAGTGCCTGGTCTTCATAACCAACAAAGGAAAAAATAATTTTAATATTGCCTTCGGCAAGATTTTTAAAAATGATTTTACCGCTGCTGTCAGATGCTGTAGCTTTTGTGCTACCGTTAATTTTTGCAGTAACGCCCTCAAGAATCTCTTTGTTCTCGGCATCTTTTACAAGGCAGCTAAAATTATTTTGAGAAAAAATATTGCCGGATATCAGTAAACATCCTGCAAGAAGTAAATAATTGAATTTCATTTTAAATTATTACGGTACTATGTTATGATTCAGGATTGATTATTACTCTGCGTCAAATTGTATTTTTTGTTCTTTTGGTTTCTTTGTATGCCCAAAACGGTAACTGGCACCAACATAAAATATCCGTACATCTCTTCGGCCAAGTGAAGATTGATTAAAGAATTTTGTATTGAAATCGGTCTTATACCTGTTGGTTGCAAACAGGTCGGAAATGGTGAGTGTGATGGACAACTTCTTCTTCAGCAAATCCTGTCGTACCCCAACATTAGCCAGGTAATTTGGATACACTTTACCCTGCGGCGTTAATCTGGCAGAACGATAATTGGCACTTAACTGCAGCATGGTATTTTTTGTAATGGTAAAATTTGTGTTAAGGTTTGTGCTGAAAGAAACAATTGATTTGCTGCCGGCATATCCCAGCTCAGTAGCATCAATGCGGTTATAAAAAATATTGCCGCTTATATTTCCACTAAAGAATTTTCCTGCCTTGGCAGAAAAGATTAGTTCCAGCCCGGTTGACTGATCGTTGGATAAATTTTCGGAGGTTGTTAAGAATGTGGAATCATTAATTTGTCTTATCAGTTCGGTAAATCCATTGGTTTTGTAGCGGTAGTAGAGCGAGGGGAAAAAAGAAAAGTTTTTATTCTGCCATTTATATCCAAACTCAACTGAGTTGATAATTTCCGGCAATAGTTTTGGATTACCGGCTCTCAGGTTACGTGGATCCCGGTATTCGGGGAAAGGGTTCAGCTCATCAGGATCGGGCCGGTTAATACGGCGGCTGTAATTCAATTGCAATTCATTATCATCATTAAAATTGTAAGCAAGGTGCAGTGTGGGGTACAATTTAAAGTAATTATTTTTTATCAGCGAATCAATCGTTACCAATCTCCCATTTATATTTACCTGCTCTGCCCTTAACCCGGCAGAAAAACCAAAAGCCTTAAAAGATTTTTCATAGGTCATATAAACTGCCTGAATGGATTCTTTGTATAAAAACAGGTTTGTCTTTACAATATCCCTGATAAATTTTTTCTGTGCTGTATCATAATACTCGCCATAAAAATCCAGATCCTTTGTGTTGAAAGAGGCATCGTAACCCGCTTCCAGTTTAGAGCTTTCATTAATGGGCAGTGTATAATCCAGCGTCAACTGATTTTCATTGTCCAACTGCCTTATCCGTGTATTATCATATTCAACAGGCCTTGCCGGCACATAATAAACATTCCAATAACTGTTGGCTTCCACTTCATCGGATGTAGAGTGATTGAATTCCAGCCTGAGTTCGTGATCTTCTTTTTTAAACTTATGTTCAACAAATACCGCAAAGTTTTTTTGATTTTCCCATTCGGGATCAAGCCGGAACCGATCGTAATTATCAATTAAATTATACTGTCGGTCATACGTGTATTTATATTGTACATCTCTCCTGGTTATTTTGCGATAATAATAATTGCCGCTTATGCCAAAGCTGTTTCGTTCGTTGATGCTGTAATCAAAACCCAGACTGGCGAAATGGGTGAGTGGCCGCATGCCGGATGTTGACGGTTCGTAATAATAACTATCCGCTTTGCCTGAAGAATCAAAATAGGTTCTGTCAATTTTATTTTTTCTGTTCCTGCTATCCTGCCGAAGACTGTAACTGCCAAAGACATTCAATTTACCCGGATTATAACTCAGCGCAAGATTTCCATTATACCTGTCTTTGTTGCCGGCGTTGGCAGTAATACTGCCGTTAAAGCCTTGCTTTATATTTTTTTTAAGAACGATATTAATAATGCCTGATGTGCCATCGGGGCGATAACGTGCTGATGGGTTGGTGATTACTTCAATGCGCTCAATTGAATTGGCGGGCAGGGATTGTAACACTTCGGCTCTTGTTTTTCCCATCAGCGGAGAAAGTTTTCCATTGATAAGAATCATTACATTGGCCGAGCCACGCAGGCTTACGTTGCCATCAATATCAACTTCCACCGAAGGGATATTTTTTAAGATATCGCTGGCTGCGCCGGATTTACTCAGGATGTCCTGGTCAACATTATACACTTTCCGGTCTATAGATGTATTGAGTGTTGTTTTTTTTGAAGTAACAATTACTTCGTTTAATTTTTTTTCTCCGGCATTCACTTCCACAATGCCCAGGTTAATATTCTTTTGTTCGCCGGTAATATTTAATGGTTGTGTGGCGGTAGCTTTATAACCAATATGACTGTAGCTTATAAAATAATTTCCGGCCAGCACATCATCAAAAATGAATTTTCCTTTTTTATCGGTAATGGTTCCGTTTACTGTACTGCTGTCTTTGGCATTAAGCAATAGTACATTTACAAATTCAACAGGCTGTTGTTTAATTTTATCAATTACGGTTCCACTCACCACTATTTTTCCGGGCTGAGAAAATGCCGGAACAAATACAAGGAGTGAGAAAAGAATTAAAATGAATTTCATGTTATTTGTACGTGTAAAATTACACAGGTTTTATTGTAAACTTATTTTTAGTTACGATTGCAAATATGACCAAAATGATGAGAACAGCGAACAGTATCATCGAAGAACCTGCAGTTCCAAATCCCAGTCCTCCTTTATCGGGGTTTTTTGTAAGCAGGTCGCCAAAAGTGGCGCCAAATGGACGGGTTAAAATAAATGCAAGCCAAAATAAAATTACCGGTGAAATTTTTGAATAATAATAAGCCAGCACAATAAGTAAGAGCAGTGATCCAATTAAAATTGCTCCTCCCATAAAACCAAGTCCTGAATTATCTGCCAAAAAATCTCCAACAGAAGTGCCGAGTGTGTTGGAGAATAAAATAGCTGTCCAGTAAAATATTTCGCCCCGGAAAGTTTTAATATTTGTTACTGACAAAGATTTTTCCGTTGCTTTCCATATCAGCAACGTGGCAACCAACAGCAAAATAAGAAGCGAAGAACCAAGGGCATATCCAAAGCCCATGCTGCGGTTCATAAAGTCGGACATGGTGGTGCCTGCTGTGCTGGTAGCCAGTATAACTGCCCAGTAAATTAAAGGATAGTGTTTTTTTGAAAGTAGTTGCATAAATAAAATCACCAGAAAAAATGAAATCAATATCAGCGAACTTATTGCATAACCAACACTCATTGTCATTGACAGCAAATCGCCTGCAGTTTCACCAAGGGTTGTTGCGCATATTTTCATTATCCAAAATAAAAAAGTAATCTGCGGAAGTTTATTCATGACTCTTGAAAATTAAAAAGCATGCAGCAGTACAAAACCTGCCGACCTGTTATTATAAACCGACATAACCGCTGTGGCCGGCATTCTATTCTTAAATAATTTGTGCTGAATTTTTGGGTAAAGCCTGTATGCAAGTTTTACTGAAGCGATGCCGGTAAGCGGAAACCGTTTTTGATAAATATCTACCCGGCGATTAAATTCAGGAGGTTTTATTCTCCGGCTTTGCTGATCCGCATTTGCCGAATCAGGAATGACTTGTGCTGTTGATACCTGAAAAGTAAAAACAAAAAACAGGCAGCCGGTTATTGCTTTAAATGCATTAATGCAAAAATTTAGCGTGTAAAGTATCATTCTTTAACTTCCATTAAAAAATTACCAGCGGCATCAAACAGGGAGTCCTTACCGTTTACATTGGCCTCATAGTTTATGCTGCCGTCTGCTTTGATAATCTTTGCTGCTGATTTTATTTTTTTTCCATTATAATGTGCAGCCACATAAGCCAGAACAGTTGCCGGCAGTTCTGATGGCTTTATTTCCATTTCATGCTCCATCATATTGCCATTGGCATCAAACAAGGCACTCATTTCATTTCCATTCTGTTTAAAGCCTGCTTCATATTTACCATCCTCTTTTCCCCATTTTGCGGTTGTGCCGGGATATTGTTTTTGGAAAGACGCTTTAACAGTTGCGGGAACTTTAGAAGCATCTGTTTTTTGGGCAAAGGCAGATAGTGTAACTATTACTGCCAGTAAAGAAATCATCATTAATTTTTTCATGTGCTTTTATTTTTTATGAATTGTAAATGTAAAAATTGATTCTGAGGAAAAATTGAAGTGTAGTTTTTTACCTATGCCTTAAAAGGTAATATTGAATGTATGCCGGTTATTAAGATAAGCATAGCTTATGTTATACCCTGCCACGTTGCATATCTCTTTAACAATAGACAACCCCAGGCCATTGCCATCCTGCCGCGTATCGGCATGGCGGTAAAAACGATTAAATATCTGCAACTCATCCAATGCCGGCAGAAAGGAACTGTTAGAAACAATTAAACTGTTATTTACCAGCTCAATATTTACCGAGCCATTTTTTACATTGTAACGAAATGCATTGTTCAACAGGTTGCTTATTAAAATTTCCAGCAATTGCCTGTTGCCGGAAACCTGTACCGTGTTTATATTTTTTGTAATGACTAATTTTTTATCCTGTATCAACTCTTCAAACTGAAAAAGCTTTTGATATACCAGTTCGCCAAGTTTAATATTTTCTCTTTTATTAAACTGGCTGTTTTCAATTTTAGTAAGTAACAAAAGTGATTGATTAAGATTAGATAGCCGGCCCAATGCATCATAAATACCCTGTAGTTGTTTCATCTGAAACCCATTCAGCGTTTCATCTTGTATAAGTACATCTAATTTTGAATTGATGATGGCCAGCGGCGTCTGCATTTCATGCGAAGCATTATCAGTGAAATTCTTAAGCGATTCATAATCCTGTTTTACCCTGTCAGTCATTACCAGCACGGCTTTATTCAATTCTGCAAACTCTGTTGTACTGGTATGATGCAACTGCACATTCCTTTTTGCTGATAGATTAAACTGCTTTAACTGAGCCAGTGTATTATCAAAAGGCCGCCATAAACGGGATAAGAAAAACCGGTTGATAAGAAAAAGTATGAGCAGCAAAAAAATAACTATTGCCAATGTTATCCATGCAATCATTTTAATAAGGTCTTCAGTTTCTTCCTGCGATTTGCGGACGAGTACAGTGTATATTTTACCATTAACTGTAATAGAAAACTGGTGTTGCCGGGCAAGTTCTTCTTCTTTCTGTTTATGCGTTTTTTTAACGAGTACTACTGATGTGAATTTTTTTTCTGCACTCATGTCTGCATGTTCTCTGAACTCGATCTGCTGGTCTTCGTAATTGGAAGGATTGGGTAATTTATTGTTTGTTTTTACAAAATCAATGATTTCCTGTTCTTCCAGTTTTAAATCTTCATCAAGCTGGTTAATTAAAACATGCCGTATCATAATATAGAAACATATACTGCTTATCAGCAAAACCGAAATGGTTACCAGAATATTTATGCGGTTGTACTTTGCCAGTAATTTCATTGGTCTGTAAATTTATAGCCCATTCCGTAAACAGATTTGATATAATCAATACCGCCCGATTCTATCATTTTTTTTCGCAGGTTTTTAATGTGTGTGTAAATAAAGTCGTTGTTTCCCTCCATATCATCACCCCATAAATGCTCTGCAATGGCATTTTTAGAAATTACCCTGCCTTTATTGCTGATGAAGTACAGCAGCAACTCATACTCCTTCCTGGTAAGCATAAATGACTTTTTTTCAATAACCACTGTTTTTGCCAGAGTGTCAATTTCTATCTCATTAAATTTTACCAGGTTGCTGCCAGAGAAATTTTTTCTGCGGATGATGGCTGCAATCCTTGCACTGAGTTCAGAAAGATGAAAAGGTTTTGGCAAATAATCATCGGCTCCTGATTTCAAACCTTCCACTTTATCATCAAGGGAGTTTTTGGCAGAGATAATTAAAACACCATCTGTTTTATTATTGGCTTTAAGTTCTTTTAATATTTCCAGCCCGCTGCCACCGGGTAAACTAATATCCAAAAGAATGCAATCATAATCATACAGCTCGGTCTTTTCCATAGCACTATTAAAGTCAGCAACTGTTTCGCAGAGATAATCCTCTCCTTTAAGATAAGCGGCAATACTTTCGCTCAATGCTTTTTCATCTTCTATTATAAGGATTTTCAAAATTTAAATTTGCATCAAAGTACGAAATGAATTTTGAAGAGAAGTTGAAGTTGTAGAGAATTGCTAATTTTAATAACTCATCAACTTGGTTACTGTTTCATCCAACTTGATGTAAGCCATAAAATTTTTCTCCAGTTCTATATTAAAAGGAATAGGGGTATCTATTTACAGCAACATATGCTCTTTGGCAAAATTCAATAGGCCGGCAACATTTTTTATTTCTAATTTCCGGAAGATATTGCGCCGGTGGGTATTGATGGTAAGGTCGCTTAAAAAAAGTTCGGCGGCAATTTCTTTGGTAGTCATCTCCCGGCTTATCATGCGTATAATGCCTACTTCTCTTTTGGTAAGCTGGTATTTTTTTAAAAAGTCATCCAAAAAATAAGAATCATCGGGCAGTGCTTTCAGTTCATTAACAGCAGGAAAATATTTTTGGCCCGCTAAAATAATTTCAACCGCTTCCTTTAGTTCTACAGCCGTAGCGTTTTTATTCAGCAATCCATCAGCCTGCATTTTTTTTACTTCATCCTCCAGTTCGGGCTGTGTATAATTCGTAAATACCAGCACTTTTATGCCATTGTAATTTGTTTTTATTTTTTGCAGACATTGCATTCCATCGTAGCCGGGCATGTTCAGGTCGGTTATTACCAGGTCGGGCTTTTCACTTGCCACGGCCTCCATCAGCTCAAAACCGTTATATACTGTTGCCACAATTTCTAAACCGGGCATCTCCTTTAAAGCGGTGGTTATTCCGTCTAATAAAAAACGGTGGTCATCGGCTAAAACAATTTTATATTTCATGTTTGGTAATTGGTATTTCAATGGTAACGATTAAACCCTGTGGTTTGTTTTTATCAAAAGCAATTGATCCTTTAAAAAAGTTAATTTTTGATTGTATTCCGGCAATGCCCAGGCTTTGTTTGTTTACCAATACATCGGGCTTAATTCCCAGTCCGTCATCTTCGGCTATCAGTGTAAAACAATCTTCATGCTCAGTTACCTGCAGCAAAACATTTTTAGCTCCGGCGTGTTTTACAATATTATTCAGCAACTCGTATATGATGCTGTACAATGCCGTGTAATAGTGGTTTAGCCGGGGTTCATATCTTTCAAACCCTATTACCAGCAAATGTGTATTTATTTTACCCGAAGCATTTACGATAGCAATAATTTTTTCGAGCGAAGTTTTAAAGCCCACTTTTTCAAGCATCACGGGGCTTAGTGCATGGCTGAGGTTACGCACCATATCCGATACCATGCTCACGGCTTCTTCTGTTTTTGATAACAACAAACCGGTTTGCTTATCAGGCATTAAAACTTTTTCCCTCAAACCGCTCAGGTTTAAACTGGCAGCCGATAATAAAGAGCCAGCCACATCATGCAGTTGATTAGCCACCTGGCTTCGTTCTGCTTCCTGCACGTCCATAAGTACACGTGTGTTCTCCATCTGCCTTGTATTCATTTCTATCAATAATTTTTCTTTTTCTAACCGATATTGATTAAACCGGTAAACAAGGCCGGCGGTAAGTATAATAGCTTCCATAATAAAGCCAATAGAAAGCCCGAAGTTGTTTAAAAAATTACTGAACCTGTTAAGACTGCCCAGTGAAAATGAAACCTGCAAAATGGCAAATACAAATAAAGTGAGCACAGCAGCCAGGTAAAACATAGCCAGCCTGTTGCGTTTTAAAGCTGCAGTAATAAGAATGCCAAATGTTATCAGTACATAACTGAGTGCAATCAATGGTATTAGATATTGAACATACAACCACCAGTTACTTTGATAACCTTCCTGATTAACTAATAAAATAGTGCAGATACAGCCCAGCAGCAGGCCATTCATGATTTTTACCGTAAGCTTTACCCTGTTACTGTTTATACCCCCGATGTATTTTACCAGGAACAACATAGAAAAAATAAGCGGTGCCAATGCAAAAACCGGTCGTGCCTTACTGGCAAACCCCGGCAAATTGGGCCACAGGTATTGAAAACCATAACCGGCATTGGCCAACACCCACAACCACCCTGAAGCAATGTATAAAATATAAAAAATGTATAGCTTTTCATTTGAGATTGCAAAAAGATAAATACCAAAAATTACCAGCAGCAAAATCATGCCGGTAAACAGCGCCATAATAGCCTTGTTACCGGCTTCCGTTGAAAGGGCTTCTATACGAGGCACAAGATGGAAAGACAATTGCAGCGACTCATTCGATTTGTCTATCCTGGCCAGGTACAATCCTTTTTTTTCTATTGGAAAATAAAAACCGGTTGCATAAACCGGGCGTTGGGCAAATAGAAAATAATCGCCGGTAAGCCATTGTTGTTGTATGCTGCTGTCGTTTGCAAAAAAGAAATGAATACGGTTAATGTGGTGATGGCCGATATATAATAAAAGAGAATCGGAAGGTACCTGACGGTTGTTTTGATAAGCCAGCCAGAAAATGGAACGGGTAAACCCAAAGTTTACTTCGTTGGTTGTTGCTTTGCTGAATTTTGCCTGTTTAAATAAATCAAACGCTGTTGTTGCTGTTAGCTTTTTTGCACTGTCTTCATACAAATAAAAAGTATGCCCGTTATTTGTTTGCCCGTACAATGGCTTGCAGGCAATAAAAAAAAATGCAATAACAAAGTAAAATGGTTTGGGCAGCGGCATTGGCAAGTAAGATAGAAATAATTTCAATACAAAATTCAACACAAAATAGAAAAACTACATATCAGCGGCTATTCCCGACAGAAAGGGTTATTCCAACTTTCTTATACGGGTGTTTACACCTGCCAAAATTTTTTTTGCTATAAATACCTTTGCTTTCATTCCGGGCCATGCTGTAATTATAAAAGTGTTAGTTAGCTTGAATGCCGCTTAGACGAAAAAATACCTACATGTAGGTATTGGCTTTACAGGTCGTTTAATTGATCTTGCGGCTCACAAAAATTTGAGTCAGGTTATGAAAGCGGCAGCAAAAAAACCCATTAGTAAACAGGAATTGAAAATACTTGGCCTGGTTGCAAAAGGATATACCAGCGAAAAAATAGGAGAAGTATTGGCGATTGCAAAAACAACTGTGCAAACCCACCGGCGTAATATGCTGCGTAAAACAGGCCTTAATAACACACAACAGCTGGTGGGCTGGGGCTACAGGCTGAAGTTATTAACCTGATTGAAAAAGGGAAAGAAAAAATACCTATTTGTAGGTATTGCTCATGATACCATTAAAGCGTTCTTTTGAATTTATTACCCGTTAACATTTACCGGCTATTAAATTTATACCCTTTGAAAATAAATGAGCAATAGCTCAAAAAATCTGCTATCCTTAAAACCACACAGCAACATCGTAATTATTAAATAAAACTATACTGCTCAAAATTACTCATTATGAAGAAAATTATCCTGCCCTTTGTCCTGCTGCTGATATGCATTACGGCCATCTGTCAAAACCCTTTAATGCTTAAAGATGTTTATCCCGGTGTAACCGGCAGTGGCATACAGCAAATTGTAAAAACAACAGGCTACACTTTCTTTAACGCAGAGGATGATGACGCAGATCCCGACCGTGGATTGTACAGAACTGATGGTACAGCAGCCGGAACGATAAAGCTAAACCTAACTTATCCAACCTATTTAAGTACAAAGGCTGAAAAGCTTACTGCTCTTGGAAATAAGATAGTTTTTGCAGGAGATAATTTTCCTAACTATGGCGAAATATGGGCAAGCGATGGCACACAGGCCGGAACTGTAGCTATAGAAAGATTTCAACCCACATCTGCAAATGTTACTCCCATTAAAGAGTTAAGTGCCATGGGTTCTTATGTATATTATAGTACAGTTAATAACAGCAACCAGGCCATTTTAAAAAGAACTGATGGCACTGTTGCCGGTACATCCGAAATATATAATTTCGGTGCTTATGCCGGAATTCCACCGGTTGTATTTCTTACACCTGTAAACAATATACTTTATTTTATAGTTTATGACCAGTTTGGAACCGGCGTAGACCAGTTATGGCGTTCTGATGGAACAACTGCAGGTACTTACCTGGTTTACGATTTTGGCCTCAATCAATATGTTGCCAGTTACATAATGCCTGCCGGAAATAATATGTATATAATGATTGTAACGCCGGGCACCGGTAATGTGCTTTGGAAAAGCGATGGCACTGCAGCAGGCACCATGGCGGTAAAAACGATTGCCGCAAGTGGCAATAATAATTATCCCCCTAACGCGGCATTGGGCTCTACTTTATATTTTGCCGGGCTTGATGGCAATGGAAAGGAATTATGGAAGACTGATGGCACCGCAGCAGGAACAGTGATGGTTGCGGATATTAATGCCGGTGCTGCAAGTTCTAATCCATTCTTTTTAACTGCATTTAATAACAGCATTTATTTTTCAGCAACAACCGTTGCAGAAGGAAATGAACTTTGGAAATATAACGGCGTAAATGCATCGCTTGTAAAAGATATAAATCCCGGTATTGCAAACAGCGCACCCGGATCACTGGTAGTTTCTAATAACAATATTGTATTCCGGGCCACTACCGTTTCCCTTGGTGGAGAGTTATGGATAACCGATGGCACATCAGCTAATACAGTTCTGGTTGCTGATATTAACCCCGGCACATCAGCTTCAGTGCCTAATATATTAACACCAGGTAACCCCGTTTATTTTTCTGCAAATAACGGCGTAAATGGTGCCGAATTTTATACGTTTGATAACGCCGAAGGTATAAACGGCCT
>JBKJLT010000311.1:0-5849 GCA_046596765.1 Ferruginibacter sp.
GCTTGCCCGTAATTAGTTTATACGGCAGCCATAAAAAACCAACAGCAGATGACTTAAAAAATGTTGACGTAGTTGTATTCGATATACAAGATGTTGGTGTACGTTTTTACACTTTTATTTCATCATTAGAATATGTTTTGGAAGCTTGTTTGGAACTTCATAAACCTTTGTTGGTATTAGATAGACCTAACCCAAATGGGTTTTATGTAGATGGTCCTGTGCTTAATCCTGCATTTAAAAGCTTTGTTGGTATGCAGAAAATACCAATCGTTTATGGAATGACAATGGGTGAATATGCATTAATGCTTTCAGGAGAAAACTTGTTATCGGCTAAAGCAAATGAAATTAATAAAGCTAATGTAGCAACCAAACCTACTGTTGATACTCCTTTTCATGTACAGGTAATAAAATGTAAAAATTACGACCACACAACAAAATATGTTTTGCCAGTAAATCCTTCTCCCAATTTAAAAGAAATGCAGTCTATTTATTTGTACCCAAGCACTTGTTTTTTTGAAGGGACAGTATTAAGTGAAGGTAGAGGCACTGATAAGCCATTTCAAATATATGGGCATCCCAATTACAGTAAAAAATTATATGCTTTTACACCCAAACCTAATGAAGGTGCAAAAAGCAGCAAATGCTTTAACCAGCTTTGTTATGGTTGGAATTTATCAGGCACAATGGCTGAAACTTTAAAGAAAGTTGATAATAAAATTCAGTTGAAATATTTAATTGAAGCTTATAAACTATTTCCTGGCAAAGACAGTTTTTTCCTTGCAAATAAATTCTTTAACAAACTTGCGGGCAACGATGTTTTGATCAGCCAAATTAAAAAAGGCACCTCCGAAAAAGACATTAGAAAAAGTTGGAGTAAAGATCTGGTAAAATTTAAAGCGACAAGAAAAAAATATTTATTGTACAAAGATTTTGAATAAGCTGATCTAAACATCTTAAGTATTAGAAACTCTTGTGTTTTTGCACTATCAATTAATAGCCAGTGTACCTACAACCGGAATTTAAAACTACTTTTAAAGTATGCAACACCTGCATACTTATCTTTTTTTAAAGAAGGCGGTAAAAAAGCTATTGCCTGCCGCTGCTTTGTTTTTTGTACAACCACTTTATTGCCAAAACCTGGATTCAATTTTTATTGAAAATATGTACAACACCGGGTTAAATCATATCCATACCGATCCCGATAGCGCCCTATTCTACTTTAATGAGGGACAGCAACAAAGTGAAAATAAAAAATTCCTTTCCGGCCTTGTCATGTATCATTCCAGCAGTGCAGCACTTTTAATTTCATTGAACCAGAATAAAAAAGCATTTGAACAATATGATCAGGCCATTGAGGTTGCCAAAAAAAACAATTTAAGTACCGACTTGGGATTGATCTATATGAAGAAAGGAATATTGAACCAGTTCACCGGGGAGTATGCTAAAGCCGCAGAAGATTTCCTCGCTGCGGCTTCGCTGTTGAAAACAAATGAAGACAGAAAACTGGTCATCGGTCTTTATGGAAATATAATTTCAACACTTAATAACCTGCAACAGCAAAATGAATCGCTGCTGAATGTACTGCCTGCATTAGAAAATGATAATACTAATGAACAGGAAATTGCTACCATCCTTTCGCAGAAAAAAACAAATGAAACAAGTCTGGATTTTCCTGACCAAACTACCCTTCGTGAAATAAGCATGGGCAAAATGTATGTGATTTTTGGGAGGGCTAAATTTTATCTGGCAAATCTTTATGAATTGAGCAATTATAGCAACTACCGCAGTGTAAGGAAAATACCAGATGGAATGCTTTCCCGTATTCCTGATATTCCTCATGATGGCACTATATTGATGGAAGTTAACGGAGTCAGAGTTTATCTGGTAAAAGATAAAATGCGTCATCGTGTTGACAATCCACAGGTATTGCAGTTTTTCGGCGGCTGGGATGCATTGTGTACGGTACCTAAAAACGGATTAAATCAAATACCTGATGCCGGGGATACAGTAACCATGCAAAATGTAAACAGCACTTTCAATTTCAAAAAAGAATACGAAGCAATAAATGATACCTTGAAAAAGGCGCTTGAACAAAATAAATTTTTATTAAATGAGGTTGGTAAAAAATTAAAAGAAAAAAACAATACGCTGCAAAAAAGGAAAATACTGCTATGGACATCTGTTGTTGGTCTTGTTGCTTTACTGTTTATTGGTTTACTGCTGGCAAGAAATTTCAGACAAAAACAAAAATTACATCAGCAATCACTTAAAATTCTGAAAGAAGAGGAAGAATTACAACGAAAAATGGCTGTTGAAAAGGAAAGAACAAGAATTGCCGCAGATATACATGATGATTTGGGAGCAGGGCTCTCCACCATTCGTTTCCTCAGCGAAAAAGTAAAGCGGAATTCTTTCAGCGATATTACAAAAAATGATGCGGAAAAAATTATTTCCAACGCTAATGAACTGGTACAAAAAATGAATGAGCTTATCTGGGCTATGAATGAAAAAAATGACACGCTGGAAGACTTGTTATTTTATACACGTTCTTATGCTGCAGAATATGGAGAAGAAAATAATCTGAATTTAAATATTCATTTACCAGAAATAATTCCCGATGAAATCATAAGCGGAGAAGTAAGAAGAAATGTTTTTTTAACTGTAAAAGAGTGTTTGCATAATATAGTAAAACATGCGGGTGCAAAAAATGTAGCGCTACATATCAGTGCAAATGAAAATTTAGTGATAAACATAAAAGACGATGGAATTGGTCTTTCTGAAATTACCAGCAGCGGGGGCAATGGTTTAAGAAATATGCAAAAAAGGGTGCAATCTATTGGCGGAGATCTGGAAATAATAAATGCCAATGGGGTTGAAGTAAACATTATTATTCCCTTACAACCCTATTCGGGTAATGACCTCTAACTTTCGTTATATTGTTCCTATATAGTTGTTAGCTACATTTACAGTATGCCGCAAATAAAAATTTGTATAGTAGAAGATTTAAAAGAAGTGAGGGAAGGAATGACAAGCCTGCTTACTATGGATGAGCGGTTTGAAGTGCTGGCTTCATATCCTGATGCAGAAAAAGCAGCCGATGAATTACCGGCCTGGCAACCCGATATCATCATTATGGATATTAACCTGCCGGGCATGAATGGTATTGAGTGTATAAAAAAAGTAAAGTCACAGTGCCCCCAGGCCCAGTTCATCATGTTCACCATTTATGAAGATGATGAAAAGGTTTTTGAAGCATTGGCAGCAGGTGCAAGTGGATACCTGCTTAAAAAAACAGCTTTGGGTAAAATAACAGATTCCCTGCTGGAGCTTCATTCCGGCGGCTCTCCTATGAGTACACAAATTGCACGTAAAGTAATTAACCGTTTACAAAGCAACAGGGCTTCCGAAGAAATTAAACTGCTTTCTGCAAGGGAAAATGAAGTGTTGCAACAGCTTGCCAAAGGGTTATTGTATAAAGAAATTGCCGAAAAATTGTCTATTACCACCGGAACAGTGCGGCAACATATACATAATATTTATGAAAAGCTTCATGTACAAAACCGCACCGAAGCTATCAATATGATGAATAATCATCCCTAAGTCTATCGTCCCCCATCGCTATTTTACATGCGGACATCTAACTTTTGTTATATTGTTTTGCTTTATTTATTACGATAGGTTTGAGCAAACTTATCGAATGAAAAAATTGATCCTGCTCTCCGTTATCCTAAGTTCTCAGGCATTGAAGGCACAAAATGTAGGTATTGGAGTTTTAGTACCAACTGCGAAACTGCATGTGGGTGAAGGTACTGTAAGAATTGAGGGACCTGCATTACCCGGCAATACTGCTTTAAGTATTGGCGGTAATGGAGAAGTACAGATAGATGCTCCTGGCCTCGGTGGTGGAAGGTTTATTATTAAGGAAAACGGTGATGTAGGGATTGGCAATGGTACCCCCTATTTTCCCTTGCATTTTGCCAACACATTAGGCGACAAGATCTCCTTCTGGGGAAACGCCGGAGCTCATTATGGCCTGGGTATTCAAAGTAATTTATTGCAGCTCCATACTGACTACATCGGTGCAGATATTGGTTTTGGATATGGTAGTAGCAGTTCCTTCACTGAAAACATGCGTATAAAGGGAACCGGAAAAATAGGAATAGGTGTTACAGTGCCTGAATATAACCTGAGTATTAAAAACGGAATGAATATCGACCAGGCAAATCTGAATAATGGAACGTTAGATAATAATGGTTTACGCTTTGGCAGTGGTGGCAGTGGTGAAGGCATCGCATCCGGTCGAACAGGAGGTGCAAATAATCAATATGGGCTTGATTTTTATACAGGAGCATTAAAGCGAATGGTGATCGCATTGGGTGGAAATGTAGGAGTAGGTGTAACTGTTCCTGAATACAACCTGAGTGTAAAAAACGGAATGAATATCGACCAGGCGAACGGAAATAATGGAACTTTAGACAATAACATTTTGCGTTTCGGTGGCGGAGGCAGCGGGGAAGCAATCAGTTCAGGTCGTACAGCCGGTTCAAACAATCAATATGGACTAGATTTTTATACCTCTAATCTGAAGCGGATGATAATCTCAAATACAGGAAATGTTGGTATCGGGTTAACCAGTCCAAATTTCATACTAGATATAAGTAACCGAATGAGAATTCGGAGCGGTGGAGATATAACAACTACCGCAGGTCTTTGGCTAAATAAAACAGATAATTTAAGCCTCCAGGCATTTATAGGAATTGAAAATGATAACTATGTTGGTTTTTATGGTGCCCAGGGCGCAGGGTTCAAATTTGCCATGAATACACAAACAGGGGCTTTGAAAATAAATGGAAGTGAAGGTTTGGCAGGCCAGGTAGTACAATCAAATGGCAATAATGCTCCCACCTGGGCATCTTCAACAAATACTTTGTATAATAATACCGGCATTGTGTATGGAACAGCTTCGCCGGCACAGCCTTTCGCCGCTGGTGGTGGAGAGGCTCTGATTACAGGGCTTTCTTATACATTTTCGGTTTCGGGAAATGCTAAGGTGTTGGTATCCTTTAACGTTCCACCTTTTACTAATTATTGTTTCGGGTGTAATCCAGCCTTAGCTAAAATTAAAATGAGATTTAATGGCGGCCTTGCAGGAAACTACAGGTCGAATTTACCAGGCGAGACGTATTTACTAATGAGTGGTACTAATTTACTACAAGTTGGTCCGGGTACTCATACCATACAATTATTCGGAGAGGCTGGTAGCGGGGGTATGGGCTTTCTTATGTGGGGGAATAGCGCAAATGAAGCAAACTTTATGATTGTTCAGGTTATACCCCAATAGGCAAAATTTATAAAAAAACATTTGTTCTTCAGGTAAGATCTATTCAACAGACAAACTTTGTATACAATAATTTAAAAACCTTATTATGAAAGTTTCTATAATAATAACTCTTGCATTAATTTTCTTTTCGCAAAATAGCACAGCACAAAATGTAGGTATTGGTACACTTACACCCGCACAAAAACTACATGTGGCAGGAACAATAAGAACTACTGCTCTGGAGGGCGACCAAACCAATGACTTAAATATCAGCAACAGCCAGTCAATTAATTCTACAGGACTGCTGTTCACCTGGTTTACGGTAGGCAATGAAAGAATGCGTATAACAAACGCCGGCAATGTCGGCATCGGAACAGCAACTCCGGGTCAATTATTAGAAGTTGTTGGTCCGGAAAATACCAGCATTGATTTAAAAACAGGAGCGCTAACACTTAGATCTTCGGTTAACAGTGTTGTCGGGGCACAATTCGGAACCGTATCAGCACATACATTGAACCTATTTACCAAC
>JBKJLT010000498.1:0-7335 GCA_046596765.1 Ferruginibacter sp.
GCAGAACCACCAGTTTGTGGGTAGTGGCGAGTTTGCATTAACCTTTGGCAACTTTAAAGTAGCCATGACGGTTCCGGCAGATCACGTGGTAATGGCAACCGGCCAGGGACAAAACTATGCACAGGTTTTATCGCCAGCAGAACTTGCACGCTGGCAAAAGGCCCAAACTGCAACCGATGTTACCGAAATTGTAACACTGGATGAAGCAACTGCTAAAGAAAAACAAAAATCTACCCAAAAGAAAACATGGATTTTTAAGGCCGATATGGTAAGAGATTTTGCCTGGGGCAGCTCACGTAAATTTATTTGGGATGCAATGCCTGCCATGGTAGAAGGTAAGAAGGTGATGTGCATGAGTGCTTACGGAAAAGAAGCTTACTCGCTATACCGTAAATACAGCACAAAGGCAGTAGCACACACCATTAAATCATATTCAAAATTCACCATTCCTTACCCTTACCCGGTTGCACAAAGCTTAGAAGCTGATAATGGTATGGAATACCCGATGATCTGTTTCAACTTTGGCCGTACCGAAAAAGATGCCAGTGGAAACTACAGTGCCAACAGCACTTACAGCGAGGGAACAAAGAATGGTATGCTGGGTGTGGTGATACATGAAGTAGGCCACAACTTTTTCCCGATGATTATCAACAGCGATGAAAGGCAATGGACATGGATGGATGAAGGATTGAATTCGTTTGTAGAATATTTAACCGAAGAATTGTGGGATAATAAATTTCCTGTAGGCAAAGGCCCGGCATACAAAATTGTTGATTACATGAAGCTGCCAAAAGATATGCTGGAGCCTATTATGACCAACAGCGAAAACATCATTCAGTTTGGCCCCAATGCATACAGCAAACCATCAACCGGTTTAAACATACTGCGTGAAACCATTATGGGCCGTGAAAATTTTGACTATGCGTTTAAAGAATATGCAAGGCGCTGGGCATTCAAGCATCCAACACCTGCCGATCTTTTTCGCACTATGGAAGATGCCAGTGCCGAAGACCTGGATTGGTTCTGGAGAGGCTGGTTTTATGGAACTGAAGCTTGCGATATTTCGCTTGATACAGTTAAGTGGGCTGTGCTGAATACTGAAGCACCAGCTACAGCTTCCAATGCAGGACCTACTATCCGTAAAATGCCTGTTGCAAAACCAATATTGAACAGCTTTGATGATATTTCTAAAGTAAGAAACCGCGAAGACAAGAAAATAGTTTTTGCTACAGATGCAGATCCTTCACTAAGGGATTTTTACTGGAGATACGACCGTGGTCTTGCAAAAATAGATAGCACTCCTTTTGAAATTACCATACCAGCAACTGTTGCTGATAATTACAGCGAAGCCGAACGTTTTAAAATAGGCGGCGATAAAAATATGTACGAACTTACTTTCAGCAATAAAGGCGGGCTGGTAATGCCCATTATTATAGAATGGACATTTAAAGATGGCACAAAAGAAGTTGACCGTATTTCGGTACAGGTTTGGCGCAAGAATGAAAATAAAGTGATTAAAACTTTCCTGAAGAACAAGGAAGTGGTTTCCATTAAACTGGATCCAATGAGAGAAACTGCCGATATCAACACAGACAACAATACCTGGCCTTCTATTACAACGCCGAGTAAGTTTCAGTTGTTTAAGAATGGCGCCGGCGGCCGTGGCGCAAGGGGTGCCGGCGGCGGCGGAAACCCGATGCAGAAAGAAGTTAAATAAGATATTTGCTATTGTAAAATTAAGAAACTGTCCTGCCCTGAAGGTGGGACAGTTTTTTATTGCAGCTTTAATTAAATTACAGCTTATGAAATACAGGTTTCTCTTTTTATTTACTTGCCTTTTTTCGGAAAAATTATTTGCCGGCACTGTTGATACGGTATCTATCTACAGCAGCAGTATGCACAAATACATCAACGCAGTTATAATAAAACCTGAAAGTTATAGAAAAAAGAAAAACAGTTTTCCGGTTGTCTATCTGCTGCATGGCTACTCTGGCAATTACAGCAACTGGATAACAAAAGTACCTGAATTAAATAAGTATGCAGACACTTATCAAACCCTCATTGTTTGTCCTGATGGGGGTTTTAGTAGCTGGTATTTTGATAGCCCGATAGATACCGCATACCGGTACGAAACACATGTAGCCATAGAAGTGGTGAATTTTATTGATAAAAATTACAGAACCATTGCTGATAAAAATCACCGGGCCATTACCGGTTTGAGTATGGGTGGCCATGGATCATTCTTTCTGGCGTTGCGCCATCGTAAAGTTTTTGGAGCAGCGGGCAGCATGAGTGGTGGGGTAGATCTGAAAGAAAGCATAAACCGTTTTGACATAAGCAAAAGAATTGGCGATACCATTTTACATGCTAAAGAATGGCACGACCTTACGGTTATTAATTTGATTGAAAACTATACAGGTACCGGTATAAAAATAATTTTTGATTGTGGAGATAAAGATATTTTTATAGAAGGAAACCGGAGGCTGCATCAAAAAATGCAGCAGCTAAAAATGCCACATACATATACCGAAGGGCCGGGGCAACATAACTGGGACTACTGGAAAAATAGTATTGGTATGCAATTGTATTTTTTTGACAAATTTTTTACCGGAGGAAAATAAGCTGCAACTTTACTCAGCGCCCCTAAAACTGATAGGCTGCCTTCTGTAGGCGTTTACTTTACGGTTGTATTGCACAGCCGGTATCCAATCCGGGCTATCTTGTATTATTTCTACAGCCATTGCATCAAGTTGCTTTTTGTTTTTCTTTTCAACATACACATCTTTTATGCTTCCGTCTTTTGCTACTACAAACCTTACTATAACGGAGTATAATTCATTTGGCTTTAGCAGTTTTGAATAAGTATCTGATTGGGCAGTCAGTTTTTTAACCAGGTATTTTCTCCATCCATCTTCACCGCCCTTAAAATTTGCTTCCCGTTCATAAGCACAATCCTTCTTTTGTACTTTGCCTTCTTCGGTAAAACAGGTGTAATTTATTGCAGAATCCTTCTCGTAAATAACCTCAATACTTTTCCCACTATTTGCATCATTATAATAGTATAGCCAGGAACCGCTCTTATAACCCGCCGCATAATTACCTTCACCATTTTTTTTGCCATCGGCGTAAAATGAAAAACTTTTTCCATTGCCGCTTTCATCAAGTATGGTTGAATCTTTTATCTTTTTATTGTCGTGCCAGCTAATATTCCGTCCTGCCATTTTATCGTTTTTAAAATGATTAACGGCACTCAGGTTTCCTGCATCATTCCATTCTTTCCATTCTCCCGCTTTTAAATTATTTATAAATTCTCCTTCACTTTTTTTAGATCCGTTTTTGTAGTAATAAACAAATGGCCCTTCTTTTATTTGTCCCTGTGCATCCCTGCTCTTACCAACAGAAGCAACAGTACCTTCTGTTGTGTCGGCATAGTACATCTTCCTGGTCCAGTAAACATCGGTGTTGCTGGTTTTGTAAATTTCAATATAATGAAGTGAGTATTTGCTGGTTGTAGGCTTTTCTTCATAGTCAACAAACTGCCGGGTTATTTCACCATTTTGGGCTGATACAGCAGAAACAGATAGCTGTATAAAAAAAATGCAACAGATATATTTCAGGTACATAAAAGCAGTTTTCATTTATGGCAATAAAGTGAAGTTAATACTGCTGTAATGTTACTTGTTTTTTTGAAATAATAAAAGTCTTACGCACTTAATTTTTATGGTAAGTTGGGAAGGGTCCCAGTAAAGGCAGCATTTTTTAAAAATATATACTTTAGTAAATCAGGCAGCATTCTTTTCAGGAATCTCCGTAGTGGCCAGGATTCAGTTGTCAGGCCACTAAAAACAGCGGTTAAAAAATGTATGTTTTAGTAAATCAGGCAGCATTATTTTTCAGGAATCTTTATAGTGGCCAGACAACTATTAAATTTAGTTGTCAGGCCACTAAAAACAGTATTAAAAAAATGTATACTTTAGTAAATCACGCAGCATTATTTTTCAGGAATCTTCGTAGTGGCCAGACAACTATTAACCACCCGAATACGTCTTTCCATCCCTTACCACATTCTTCTTTCCTTTATTTTTCTTTTCCCATTCAAGCATTTGCGGGGTTTTATCTACTTCTTTCTTTTTAGCAGGTTGGGCAACTGCTGTTTTAATATTATCAGTGGGTGTTTCCAAATGGCCACGTTCATACTTCTCAACCTTTACCAAACGCCCCGTGCCTGTTTCATAAAATTTCCACTCGCCATGTTTTACACTGTATTGCTCGGCTTTTACAATTTTATAATCAATAATTTCATTATTGCCACTGCCGTAAACCGCAATGGTATCATAAGGCGCATCGGGGTCATAGCCCCGCCAGGATTCTTCTCTTATCAAATCGCCCAGGTATGTATAGTATTGCTGTAGCCCATCTTTGCCGCCCAGTTTATAAAATTCAACTGCAATAATATCGCCGGTTAAACTGTACTTACGCCAGTATCCTTCTTTGTTGTTGTTTTTATAAATACCCTCTTCTTCATAACCAGGTTCGCCTCTTAAAGGCTCTACATGCATTACCCATTTACCCTGTTTCTTATCATTTTTATCTATGGCATTCAGGGTATCGCCTTCGGCACTCAATTTATAGGTTTTATACTGAGCCATACCGTTTGTAAAAAACAAAAACTGTATTATTGTCAATACCAACAATTGCCGTATTTTTAAAATCTGCATAAACTCGTTTTTAATTGTTTGTTTGATAAAACCAAAACACCAATGATAAAAAATCTTACCAAAATTACAGTAATACTGCTTTTACTAATTGTTAATTCTGCACAGGCGCAGGTAAAGCAAAGCACGGCTGCCGAAAGATTAAACGGTTTACAAAAAAGAAAATTGCTTGAAAAAGATACCACCCTCAACAGCATCAAATTCCGCAATGTAGGCCCCAGTATTATGAGCGGCAGGGTGGTGGATGTGGATGTGAACCCCGGCGACCCTACCGAGTTTTATGTAGCTTATGCTACCGGAGGTTTATGGTACACTAAAAATAACGGGCAAAGCCTGGTGCCGGTTTTTGATAAAGAGAACGCTTTCAGTATTGGTGATATTGCAGTTAGCTGGCCTGCATCGCATCAGGTGGGTGCAAAAGAAACTATATGGGTTGGCACCGGCGAAGCAAACAGCAGCCGCTCATCATACACTGGTTTGGGTGTTTATAAAAGTTCCGATAAAGGAAAGAGTTGGGAATATATGGGCCTGCCCGAAAGCCATCATATAGGCAAAATAAACCTGCACCCAACAGATAACAATATTGCCTGGGTGGCTGTGCTGGGTCATTTATACTCGCCCAATAAAGAGCGTGGTGTTTACAAAACTACCGATGGTGGCAAAACCTGGAAACAAACTTTGTTTATTGATGAAAATACAGGCGCTGCAGATATGGACATCAACCCAAAAAATCCCGATGAACTGTATGCAAGTATGTGGTACCGCACCCGCAGGGCCTGGAATTTTGAAGAAGGCGGAAAAACTTCCGGCATTTATAAAAGTACCGATGGCGGAAATACCTGGAAGCTTATAACTACAGCTAATAATGGCTTCCCAACAGGTGGTGGGCTGGGGCGTATTGGTGTGGCAGTATTTGGATCAAACCCGGATATCATTTACGCATCTTTGGATAACCAGGGCCGCAGGCCCGATACTGCTCAGAAAAAAACCGATACCAATTATGTGCTCAAAAATTTTAAAGACCTTACAAAAGAAAGTTTTTTAAATCTTGATGATAAAAAATTAGATAGTTTTTTAGTTAAAAATAATTTTATAGAAAAATACACAGCAGCAACAGTAAAAGAACTGGTGAAAACGGATAAGATAAAACCAACTGAAATTTACAATTACCTCTTTGATGCCAACACCGCTTTATTTGAAACACCCATCATCGGTTGCGAAGTTTACCGCAGCGATGATGCAGGTGAAAACTGGCGAAAAGTAAACAGCAAAAGCCTTAACCTCTACAATACCTATGGATATTATTTTGGTAAAATTTCGGTAAGTAATACCAACGAAGACAAGCTGGTGATAAGCGGATATAATTTATTGCTAAGTACCGATGGTGGCAAAACATTTACCGAAACCGATAATGATGCCACCCACGCCGACTGGCATGGCTGCTGGATGAACCCAAATAAAGACAGCCATTGGATTGCCGCTAACGATGGCGGCTGCAATGTTACCTACGATAATGGAGAGCATTGGTTTAAAGCTAACACCCCTTCCGTTGGTCAATTTTACAAAATAGCAATTGATGATGCAAAGCCCTATAATATTTATGGCGGCATTCAGGATAATGGCACCTGGTTTGGCCCATCTACCACAAAAGATGTTGATCAATGGGATTATGAAGGCATTTACCCCTGGAAACAGATTGGCGGTGGCGATGGTATGCAGGTAGCCATTGATACCAGGGATAATAAAACGGCCTACTCCGGATCGCAGTTTGGTTTTTATGGCCGCAGAAGCACCGACGGCGGAAAGCGGCAATTCATTTATCCACGGCCCGACCTCGGCGAAGCCAAATACCGCTTTAACTGGCAAACACCCATCTGGCTAAGCAAACACAATCAGGATGTTTTTTATTATGCAACAAACCGTTTTCACCGCAGCCTGCAAAAAGGCGAAAAGCTGGAACCACTAAGTGGTGATTTGACAAATGGCGGTAAAGATGGCGATGTGCCATTTGGTACCAGCACAACATTGGCCGAATCTCCATTGAAGTTTGGTTTAATTTATATTGGCACCGATGATGGAAATATTCACGTAACCAAAGATGCCGGTTACACCTGGGCAAAAATAAGCACCACTTTGCCAAAGGCCATGCAGGGTTTGTATGTAAGCCGTGTTGCACCATCTGCTTTTAAAGAAGGAAGGGTTTATGCATCTTTAAATGGCTACCGCAACGATCATTTTGGTGCTTATTTATTTGTTAGTGAAGATTATGGAACCACCTGGACACAATTGGGAAATGATTTACCCATGGAGCCCATAAACGTGGTTGCAGAAGATCCTAAAAAAGAAAATATTATTTATGTGGGAACCGATAACGGCCTTTATGCCTCTTTTAATATGGGTAACACATTCATGATCCTGGATAATAACCTGCCCCGTGTGCCGGTGCATGATTTGGTAATTCAGCAGCGAGAAAATGAACTGGTGGTGGGCACACATGGCCGCAGTATTTACATCGCTAAATTAAAAGAACTGCATAAACTGTGTGATAAAATGATGGTAGAGAAAAAATAAGGCGGGCTTTAAAAACCCCACGTGCCGCAGGACGTAAGCCACAAAATGT
>JBKJLT010000024.1:0-3786 GCA_046596765.1 Ferruginibacter sp.
GCAGGTTTGGTAAATATTATAAAAGAGGGTAAAATAGGCAATGCAAAAGTGGGTAAAGGAGTGTGGCTGATAATTGAAGCCGATGAAAGTGATGGCAGCATTGTACAATATGAACCCAAAATTGGTTTGTTATTAAATGTAGATAAAGATCACCAAGAGATTGACGAACTGATGAACATCTTCGGCATCTTCAAAAATAATTGCAAAAAATTCATCGTCAATCAATCCAATGCATTGGCAAAACAACTTTCCCAAAATATTAAAAATGATTTTGCAACAGAAGAAGATTCCGGTGCCGGCTTCATCGCAACTGATTTTTTACAGGAAGGATTCAGAATTCAATTCACCATTCACGATTCACGATTCACGATGAACTCCATTGGCAAACACAATATGGAAAACGCTTTAGCAGCAGTTGCCGTAGCAAACCAAATTGGTGTTGATCTGGAAACCTGTGCATCTTCTTTAAAAAACTACGAAGGCATTTACCGCCGCAATCAGGTGCTGGGCAATAAAAATGGCGTTTGGGTTATTGATGATTATGCACACAACCCGGTTAAATGCGCTGCGGCTATCATGGCCTGCCAGCCGGTTGCCAATAAAGTGGTAGCCTGGTTTCAACCGCATGGTTACGGACCAACAAGATTTTTAAGAACCGACTTTGTAAAAGAAATTGCAGCAGCATTAAGACCGCAGGATGAAATATGGATGAGTGAAATTTTTTATGCTGGTGGTACAGCTGTAAAAGATATTAGTGCCAACGATTTAATCAATGATATTAAAGCATTGGGCAAAAATGCATTCTTTGTGGATGACAGGCAACAGTTTGTGGAAACCGTGAGGCCACATCTTTCTGGAAATGTTGTTTTACTTTTAATGGGCGCAAGGGATCCCGGACTGGAAGTATTCAGCAAATCGGTATTTGAATCTCTCTAAATAAACTATTATGAAAATTATTGTAACTGCTTTACTCATTTTTTTACAGCTTGCAACCACCGCACAAATTGCCAAACCCGTTACCAACCTGGAATTAAAAGCTCTTGTTGGCAACTGGAATGGCCCAATGGTTGCTACAGGTTTTGTGCTTGCCGATGGTAAGAACCAGCACACTTACACAACCGCACTTGAAGTGGTTGATATGCAGGATTCGTTGATGTTTAGTTTTATTTATACTGATGTTACAAGCGGAAAGCAGCTAATTGAAAAGTACCCGTTGCGTATTTATAACAATGGAGATAAACTTAGTTTCGACAGTACACAATTCGACATAACAGATATACGCAGAAGGGGTATAAGATTAACTGTGTATGCAGAAAGAGAAGGCTACAATGATAACCGCCGGGTTGAGTGGCAGGATGTTTTCATTATTGGCCCCGGCATCCTTAACATTACAAAAGGTATCCGGTATCCCGATATGATAGATTTTTCAATCCAAAAGAGATTAACGCTTACAAAAAAATAAAAGCACCTGGTCTGACGCCTCGTCTGACTAGGCGTAACATACCATGCTGTAACAAAAAACAATGACAACTCTTGTAACCAATATAACTCAACTGATAAACACCCGTGAAGAAACAACCCTTCTCCGCGGTGCCGCTCTTGCAGAATTACCTTCAATTGAAAATGCGTTCCTGTTAATAGAAGACGGCATTATTGCCGGCTATGGCCACATGTACGAACTGGAATTAAAAGTACCGCAATTACCCAAACATATTATTGATGCACACGGGCAGTTTGTTTTACCCACCTGGTGCGATAGCCATACCCATCTTGTGTTTGCCAAAACACGGGAAGAGGAGTTTATTGATAAGCTGAAAGGTATGAGCTATGCAGATATCGCTGCCAGAGGCGGCGGCATCTTAAACTCGGCCCGTGTGTTGAATGAAACACAGGAAGATGATTTGTTCATCAGCGCATGGGAAAGATTACAGGAAGTTATCAGGCTCGGTACCGGTGCCATCGAAATAAAAAGCGGCTACGGCTTAACCGTTGGTGGGGAGTTGAAGATGTTGAGAGTAATAAAAAAACTGAAAGAGAGATCAAACATTCCTATTAAAGCAACATTTCTTGGTGCACATTCTTATCCGGTTTTGTATAAAGATAACCACAAGGCATATATTGATCTGATCATCAACGAAATGCTGCCCGTAATTGCTGCAGAAAAACTCGCCGATTACATTGATTGCTTTTGCGAAACAGGTTTCTTTTCTCCGCAGGAAATGGAAACCATCTGCAAAGCAGGCATGGGTTATGGATTAAAACCCAAACTGCATGTAAACCAATTGAACAGCATTGGCGGTATTCAATCTGCCATTAAATTAAATGCCTTATCTGTTGATCATTTAGAGACCATGACAGATGAAGATGTGAAATTATTAAGCCAGGGTGAGTCACCCCTCAAGGGTGGCTCACCCGGTAATATAAATAACACCGGCAATCCCGGTGAGCCACCCTATCGGGGTGACTCACCGGTAACCATTGGCACCTTGTTGCCAACGGCTGCTTTTTTCCTGCGAATGCAATACCAGCCTGCAAGAACTTTGATTGATAATAATTGTGCCATTGCTTTGGCAAGCGATTACAACCCCGGCTCATCGCCCAGTGGTAATATGAATTTTGTAGTTGCACTCAGTTGTATACAAATGAAAATGTTGCCCGAAGAAGCTATCAATGCAGCAACCATAAACGGAGCTCATGCTATGGAATTACAGCATGAACTTGGCAGCATCAGCATCGGCAAAAAAGCCAATCTTATTTTTACAAAGCCTATTCCTTCTTTGGCTTACTTAGCATATTCTTTTGGTGAAAATTGTATTGATAAGGTGATGATAAACGGAGTTTTTGTTTAAGCAATTTCTCTCTTTACCTTCGCTGTACAATTTAATTAGCCGGTAAGCCGTAAAACAAAAAACGTCTTCCCGTCTTCCCTGCAAAAAAAACAAAACATGGCCCAGCAACTCATCGAATGTGTTCCCAACTTCTCCGAAGGCAACGACCTCCACATCATCAAACAAATAACCAACGAAATAGAATCCGTTGAAGGCGTACGCTTATTAAACGTTGACCCCGGTAAAGCCACCAATCGCACAGTTGTAACCATGGTTGGCGAACCTGCCAAAGTAATTGAAGCTGCATTCAATGCCATAAAAAAAGCAGGAGAGTTAATTGATATGAGCAAACACAAAGGCGAGCATCCCCGCATGGGCGCAACAGATGTTTGTCCGCTGATACCCATTGCAAACATAACCATGGAAGAAACTGCAACCTATGCACAGCAACTCGCTAAAAGGGTAGGAGAAGAATTACAAATTCCCGTTTATTTATACGAAGCCGCACAGCCCGATGCAACCCGAAATAATTTATCCGTTATTCGTGCCGGCGAATACGAAGGCTTTTTTAAAAAAATAAAAGAACCACAATGGAAACCCGATTTTGGCCCTGCCGAATTTGATGCCAAACGAGGCGGGACTGTAATTGGTGCCAGGGATTTTTTAGTGGCTTACAATATCAACCTTAATACCACATCAACCCGCCGTGCCAATGCCATTGCATTTGATGTACGTGAAGCTGGAAGAATTACAGAAGTTGACGGTAAAAAAGTAAGCCAGCCCGGCACACTAAAAAGTGTAAAAGCCATCGGTTGGTATATTGAAGAATATGGTGTAGCACAAATTTCCATGAACCTTACCAACATCAACATTACGCCTGTGCATGTAGCTTTTGATGAAGTGAACACAAAGGCAACCGCACGTGGCATAAGAGTAACCGGCAGCGAACTGGTAGGAC
>JBKJLT010000107.1:0-5345 GCA_046596765.1 Ferruginibacter sp.
GGTTTGGCAATGCAAATGGATTACGGTTTATAATTTTTTGAGCAGCCAGTTTAAACCGGAGCTCCTGCATTTTTTCACGCAAACTGTTTTCATTAAATGCAGGTATCCAGTTAATGATAATTGAAAATTGCCAGTTACATTTTGCCAGTTCCCTCGCCCCCCAGGCAGAGAGTTTTAAAATTGCAGGGCCGCTCATGCCCCAGTGAGTAATTAACAACGGACCCGATTCGGAAAGTTTTGATCCCACAATTTTCACATTCACATTTTCAACCACAACCCCCATCAGTAAAGTAATAGCGTTGCCGGGCATATTAAAAGTGAATAGCGATGGAACAGGTTCCTCAATGGTATGTTCTGCTTTTTTTAACCAATCGTACTGAATTATTTTTGGGTAACCCCCACTTGCAATACAAACATAATCTGCTTCCATTTGTTCCCCATCTTTAAAGATCATTGTCCATTGCTCATTGCTCATTGCCAATTCCTTCACTTCCCTGTTCATTAAAATTTCTACAGCGTATTTATTTGCATCCTTCATCAAACAATCAATTATTGTTTGCGAATTATCTGTTACCGGAAACATCCTCCCATCTGTTTCTGTTTTTAACTTCACTCCCCTTTCTTCAAACCAGGTAATGGTATCTGTTGTAAAAAAATGATGAAATGCTTTTTTTAAAAATGCCGAACCTCTTGGATATTTTTTAATCATCTCGGCAATGCTGAAGCAGGCATGGGTTACATTGCAGCGGCCACCGCCACTAACCTTTACTTTACTTAATAATTTATTTGATTTTTCCAGGATGATTACTCCCAGCGCAGGATTTAACCTGGCTGCATTAACTGCACAAAAAAAACCGGCGGCGCCACCGCCTATTACTATCAAACGTTTTTTATTCATTGCTTCTGATTAGTGTACTGAGTGTAAAAATACAGCTATAATATCTTAAGACAGTTGGTTACCGAAAGGTATCAGTAGGGATGTCTGGCTATTTCTTTTTTAATTTCTTACCTTCTTTTACAAGTTTTTTACCCGCTGCATTTACTTTTCTTTCAATTTTTTTAAGGTCTTCTTCTGCCGGCAGGTTTTCAGGTTTAATGCCGCTTTTTAGTAATAGCCCTCTTACGTCCTGATTATTTTTTATATGCTCATTTGTAATTGAAGATTCGGTCTTCAAATCTGTTTTACGAATATTTACATTCGTCAGTTCGTTAGCGAAGTCTTTGGCTTTTATAGTGATTGTTGGTAAAAAATCGGCAAGTGGCCTGTTGTCCGGAATGCCAAGTCTCGCCTTCATGTCTAAAGTTGTTTTGCCGCCAAATAAAGCTTGGTCTCCCTTACTTCTAATTCTTGCAAATCCGGCATTGTCAATTCCTTTCTGAAAAATAAGCCCGGATAATTCTTTTTCTGAAATTGTTAGTTTTTCTCTTGCCTGTAACCGTTCCCATTCTTTAAGCCTTTGTTCAAGCAGTTCCTGCTTTCTGGTTTGTACAGCAAAATAATTCATTGCAAAAGCAATCTCATCTTTCCGTGGATCGCCGTTTTGAGCAATAAGATAACAGGCATACCTGGTAAGCATTATATCCTCAATTTCTCTCTTAGCTCCCGACCCTACATCAACCATTTTCCTGACGTCAAGAAAATGGTCAGTGGTTACCTGTTTAGCATTGGTACAGGCTGTTTTTCCTTTATCAATTACTTTAATAAAGTTTTCCCATTTTGTATAACCCAAAAGTTCCTGAAGGTCTCTTGCAAACCAATACTCAACGCCATCGGTTTCCTTAACAGCCGATTCAAAACTATTTTTAAGTTGTGATATGATTTCCAGTTTCATATTTATAAAGGTACAATTAAGAAAGTAAAAATTTTTGCAGGTGGTCGTTTGGGTTTGGCGGATGCCTCATCGTGTTTGGCAGGTGGTGGTTTGGGTTTTTCCAGAGGCTCTTCGGGTTTTTCCTACGATTCCAGGATTTAAACAAGGCTAAAATGGGTTTGAACAGTGGTTGTTATGATTTAAACAATGACATATTGGGTTTTAACAATGCCATTATGTTTTTATACGGTGGGCGCTTGAGTTTAAACAAGGCTAACACGGGTTTGTACATGGGCTTTTCGGGTTTTTCCAACGGTTTACATGGTTTTTCTGGCACACACTTATAAAAATATCAGTATTCTGAAAAAAGATATGGATTTGCTTTTTCTGCAGCTTCTATCGATGCAAATGAAGATAAAATATCGGCCTTGCCTTTTTGTATGCAGATATCGTGTTCGTAATGTGCGGAGGGTTTACCATCGGCTGTGCGTATCGTCCAGCCATCTTTATCATTAAAAACATTCTTGGTTCCAAGGTTAATCATGGGTTCAATAGCAATAACCAACCCTTCTTTTAGTTTGGCACCTGTGCCTCTTTTTCCAAAATTGGGTACTTGTGGTTCTTCATGCAGGTTGCGGCCCAGGCCATGGCCAACCAGGTCTCTTACCACACCATAACCATATTGCTTTTCGGTATAATCCTGAATAGCATAGGCAATATCACCAACACGGTTACCAATTATTGCCTTTTCAATTCCTTTATACAAAGATTCTTTGGTAACCCGCATTAATTTTTTTACCTCCTCACTTATTTCTCCGATAGCAAAAGTATAAGCACTGTCTCCATGAAATCCGTTTTTAAAAACCCCCACATCTACCGAAATCACATCTCCACTTATCAATTCTTTATTTGTAGGAAAGCCATGAACCACCGCATCGTTTACAGAAATACAGCAGGTATATGGAAACCCATGATAACCTTTAAAGGAAGCAGTTGCTTTATTATCCTGTATAAATTCTGCAGCAATTTTATCGAGATGAATTGTTGTGATGCCCGGCTTTATTGCAGCCGCTACCACTGCAAGTGTTTCACTTACCAGCAAAGCACTTGCTCTCATAAGTTCAATTTCAGCCTTGGTTTTGTAGTGAATCATATTGCCTCTATCCCTCTTCCTTCGACTTCGCCAAGAGGGGAATTTATAAGTTTGAAATTATTTAAAACAAACCCCGACATTTTCAGTCGGGGCTTAAGAATTATATTTTTAAAATCCCCTTTTGCGGGGTATCAATACTTTATACTCCTGCTGTAACCTGTTGTCTGCCCTGTATCCTACCGCTGCTCATCAAACCATCGTACTGGCGCATTAACAATTGTGTTTCTATCTGCTGCAATGTATCTAAAATTACCGCAACCATAATCAGCAAAGATGTACCTCCAAAGAAAGTTGCAAAGCCCTGCTGCATACCAAATATTAATTGAATGATACCAGGAAGAATACCAACAAATGCAAGTAATATGGCACCCGGTAAAGTGATCCTGTCCATAATGGTTCCAATATAATCTGCAGTTGGCTGCCCTGGTTTTACACCAGGTATAAAACCATTATTGCGTTTTAATTCATCGGCCATTTGCTTGGGGTTGAATATTAAAGCTGTGTACAGAAATGTAAATGCAATAACTGCAACTGTGTACACAATCATATAGCCAAGATTGGTATGATCTGTAAAATATTTTGTCCATGACGCTGTGCCACCAAAAGCAAATAATGTAGGTAAGAAAAGTATGGCTTGTGCAAAAATGATAGGCATTACGCCCGATGCATTTACTTTTAATGGCAGAAAATTTCTGGCACCACCAAATTGGCGGTTGCCTACTATCTGCTTTGCATAATTAACCGGAACTTTTCTTGTACCCTGTACCAAAAGTATAATACCTAAAATAACTGCAATTAATAAAACAAGTTCGATCAATATCATTAAAATACCACCGGCACCTCTTGTTGACCTTGCAGCCCACTCCTGCATAAATGATTCCGGTAAACGTGCAAGAATACCTACCATGATAATGATAGAAGTACCGTTGCCGAGACCTTTATCAGTAATTTTTTCGCCAAGCCACATTACAAACAAAGTGCCTACTGTAAGAATAATAACTGTTGAAACGGTGAAATAACTTTCGAATGCAGGAATGATAGCTTCTTTGTTACCTGCACTGTTTAAATAACCGATGTAGGCTGCGGCCTGAAATGCGGTTACAATGACTGTAAGATAACGGGTCCATTGATTGATTTTCTTTCTGCCGCTTTCGCCTTCTTTCTGAATTTTTGCCATTTGAGGAACCAGGATGGTCATCAACTGCATAAAAATAGATGCAGAGATATATGGCATGATACCCAAAGCAAAAATTGATGCTTTTGAAAAAGCACCTCCTACAAATGTATCAAGCAAACCAAGCATACCGGTTTTAGAACTATCGGCAAGACTGGCTAATTTATTGGGATCAATACCTGGTAATACAATAAAGGAACCAATACGATAGATAAATATCAACAGTAAAGTGAAAGTTATCTTATTGCGTAATTCCTCAATGCTCCAGATATTCCTAATTGTTGTAATAAACTTCTTCACAGAATTTAAACGATTTAAGTGATTTGCACTAAATTAAAAATGACCACGATAAACGTGGTCGGCAAATATCGGGAAATTATTTTATTATCTCGATAGAACCTCCGGCTGCTTCAATGGCTGCTTTTGCTTTTTCACTGGCTGCATTCACTGTAAAAGAGAATTTACCTTTCAATTCGCCATTGCCTAAGATCTTTACACTATCAAACTGGCTTATTAAACCATTGATGTATAAATTCTGGAGGTTGAATTCTGTGATACCGTATTTTTCTGACAGTGTATCAATCTGACCAAGGTTTAATACTTTAAACTCAATACGGTTATTATTTTTAAATCCACGTTTTGGAATACGACGCTGAATTGGCATCTGTCCGCCTTCGTGTGCTTTTTTACTTTTGTAACCGGCACGGCTTTGTCCACCTTTATTACCTTTGGTAGATGTACCACCTTTACCACTTGCCTCTCCACGGCCAATTCTTTTCTCTTTGTGTGTTGCGCCTTTCGCAGGCTTGAGTGTGTGTAGTTTCATTTTTAATTTGATTTTGTACTTACGGGGAATCACCCCTCGCTTTTTAATTAATGTGCTAATTTACTGATGTGCTAATTAGCTAATTGTTTCCACTTTTACCAGGTGGTTAACTTTAGTTACCATACCCAATATCTGAGGTGTAGCTTCTACTTCAACTGAAGCATTCATTTTTTTCAGGCCCAATGCAATCATTGTTCTTTTCTGACGCTCTGAACGATCTATTACACTTTTAACCTGTGTTACTTTTATCTTTTTCATACCTATGTATTTTCTGTCAACTGCCAACCGGCAACTGTCAACTTATTTTTATCCGTTAAATACTTTCTTTAAAGAAATACCACGTGTTTTTGCAACTGCAATTGGTTCACGCAATGTAGCCAA
>JBKJLT010000303.1:0-2640 GCA_046596765.1 Ferruginibacter sp.
TACCATTATGCCTTTTTTCGATTTTCACTGTCATCCGGGTGTAAAGCCCCAGTTTTCTAAACCTTCAACAAAGTCATCTCCCTGGGATTATATAGATGCCAGGCTTGGCCTTGCAAAAGGCTGGGATTTAAAAATAAACACCCTTTTTAATGAAGTGCTAAACTCACAATCAAATCTTACACAACTATTTCAAAACGATGTACGGCTGGTGGGTTTAATATTGCATGCCGTTGAACAAAAAGTAGGACGGGTATTGGGCGAAAAGGGGATTGTAAATAAAGGAAAAATAAATCTGATTGATAAAACACAGTTGGCTTACCTTACAACAGGTGTACATTCGTTTGAATTAATAAACGAAGAACTGAGATGGCTCATTGAGTCTGTTTCGCCCATACCGGGTGCCAGGTTTAAGATAGTAAAAAAGGCATCCGACTTTGATGAGACAGATCAAAACACAGTTTTTGGGGTTATCATTATTGAAGGCCTGCATTGCTTTTTCGACGATCCGTTTGCTGTGGACGCAAAAGAAAAATTCACTAAAAACTTAAATTCATTTACTGAAGACAACACGGTGATTTCTATGAATATCTGCCACATGCAGCAAAACCAGTTTTGTAATCATGCTTACGGCATTCAGCTTTTTAATCCGGCATTTTTTTATCCAACCGGGCAGGGAATTTCAAAATGGGGAGAGGAAGTTATTAATTTGATGATAGTAAAAAAATTCTGGTAGATATTAAGCACATGAGCCTGAAATCAAGGCTGGATCTGTATCGTATGTATAAACTACCCTATCCGGAACCTAAATATGTGCAGCCGTTAATTTGTACACATGCCGGCACAACTGGCTTACCCATTATAGACCGGGTAAAATACATTTACAAAGTTCCCGAAGATAAGGGCTCTGTTTATGAACTGCTGCAACTGAAGCCCAAAAGCAGGTTTTACGATGATGTGTATCACAACTGCAGCAGCATTAATTTATATGATGAGGATATTGAAAACATTTTTTTATCAGATGGGATTATCGGTCTTTCTTTTGACCAGCGAATTTTAGGTTTTGGAGATGATAGCGGACAAACAAGTGTAATAGTACCACACGATCTGGAATACATCAGTCATCAGGAAGCTACTTTCTTTTTTGGCCCTACACCCGAAAATCTCCATGTATGGCCCGATGATACCAATGTATGGGCAAGCGAAGATCTTGATGCATTATCCAATAGCAGGGATCTTTATCCCGATCTGCATCGCAAATTTCTTATCAATAATATCCTGCATATTTTATGGGTGGCCGCCAAAAAACAATCAATAGGTTTAAAAAAAGCAGCAAAGCAAATTTGCATTGGTACCGATTTTGACGGATTGATAAATGCGATTGATTGCTGTAAAACTGCAGACGGTTTGCAAAAACTCAAGGATGACATGCGGGATGCACTGGCAGATGGATTAAATGATAATGGATTTAAGGAACTTAATGTTGACGTTTTACTGGATGATATTTTTTATAATAATGGAAAGAATTTTATGCTGAAAAGGCTTAAGGAAATGAAGGGTTAACAGGCATATAAATCATTACGAATAAATTACAAGTTCTTCAATAATACCTCCCCGGTATTATTTATTTTATACATAAGCAGGCAAAAAAGGGTGTTTTAACCCCCCTATATACCCGCTTTGGGGTATTGTTTATGTCACAAAACTGTCTTCTATTTGTTTATTAATTCTAAACGCAAGCCTTTCTGAAAATCATACAAAATTATCAGGCCCGTTTTTAAGACCAAACCTTTTTGAGAAACAAGGGAATCTTTCCTTGTGGATTTTTCTCATGCTTGAACACATCCCCGTCCCGATTCCTCGGGATGGGTCTTTTTTTAATACCATTATGATTTGCGAAGTGGTCCGCAGGACTACGAGAAAATCTTAGATGGTATTATGCCGATAGAAAAGTGGCTGAACCTTCACATTATATATCGGCATAGATGCAAAACCAATCAACTAAAAATATTATCAAAAAAATACTAAATTAATTAGTGTTAATAAAATTAAACCCATATCTTTGGTTCCGAATTTACATTTACAACGCAAAACCAGATACATCAACTAAAAAATTCAGAAAATGAGCAAGACAGAAAATTTAGAAAAAACAGAAAAATTTAAGGCTCTTAAATTAACGATGGACAAGATCGACAAAGATTTTGGCAAAGGATCGGTAATGATGATGAGCGATAAGGGAATTATTGAACAGGAAGTTATTTCAACAGGCTCCATTGGCCTGGATATGGCTCTTGGCATTGGCGGCTTACCCAAAGGAAGAGTAGTGGAAATTTATGGCCCGGAAAGCTCGGGTAAAACAACATTGGCAATACATGTAATTGCAGAAGCACAAAAAAAAGGCGGCATGTGTGCATTCATTGATGCAGAGCATGCATTTGATAGTGTGTATGCACAAAAGCTGGGTGTTGATATTGATAATTTATTGATATCTCAGCCAGATTATGGCGAGCAGGCTTTGGAAATTGCAGACCGCCTGATACTCTCCGGAGCTTTGGATGTAGTTGTAATAGATTCAGTAGCTGCATTGGTTCCTAAAAGCGAGCTGGAAGGCGAAATGGGCGATAGCAAAATGGGTTTGCAGGC
>JBKJLT010000443.1:0-3520 GCA_046596765.1 Ferruginibacter sp.
GGCATTGCACACTACTTCAGCAGAAAAAGCAGGGCGCAAACGGGGCAGACCAACGAAATATTTCTGGGGGAAGATAAAGAGTGGCTGATTATCCATTGCAAGGAAATGTTGCAAAAAAATTTTTATGATTATTTTATTTTTGGTCACCGGCATTTGCCTATTGATTTTAAGTTAACCGATAAAAGCAGGTACATCAATTTAGGCGACTGGATAAAATATTTCAGCTACGCTGTTTTTGATGGAGAAAATGTTGAGCTACTATATTACAAAAAATGAAAAAAATAAAAAATATTTTCTTCTTTCTGTGCTTCTGTGCTTCAGTGGCAATACCCCTTGTGGCGAAGCCACAAAGCGACTCTGCTTTTCAGTACATCAAAACCATCAAAGGCGATTTTACTTATTTTAATGTTGATAACCTGGATAACATTTATCTTCTCAACAAAAACAACCAGCTAAAAAAGATAAAAGAAAATGGAGATTCAGTTGCTATTTTTAATGATGTAAAAAAATATGGCAATCCCGATTATATTGATGTTACCAATCCATTAAAAACCTTACTCTACTATAAAAATTATTCAACGGTTGTGGTGCTGGACAGGTTGTTAACCGTACGCAACAGTATTAACCTGCGCAAACAGAACATCTTCTACGTAAATAGTATTACCCTCTCTTACGATAATTATATGTGGATATTTGATGAAGAGGATTTCAGGCTTAAAAAGATAGATGAGGAAGGAAAAATCATTCAATCATCTACCGACTGGAGAATGTTGTTTGACACAGTGCCTGCACCGGTTAAAATGATTGACCGCGACAATTTTGTTTACCTGTACGACCCTGCAAAAGGATTTTACATTTTTGATTACTATGGCGGCTTTAAAAACAGGCTGGTATTTTTAAACTGGACCAATGTGGAAGTGAATGGCAGTAATGTGTATGGTTTCGATAACAATAAATTATATAGCTATCGGTTAAAATCACTACAGCTAAAAGAATACAGCCTGCCGCAATTTTTCGGAAAATTCATTTCTATAAAAGCTATGAATGGAAAAGTGTACCTGCTTAATGAAAAGGGAGTTGATATTTACGAGATCAAATAAGTGCGCAATTACTGATTTAATAAAGCTGCAATTTCCTTATCCCATTTGCCGGTTTTGCCATACTCTACCACACGGCCAATCTCTTTACCATCTTTCATTATAATAAAAGTGGGCACATTGGTAATATTGAATGCTTTGGCAATATTGCCCAGCGATGTTTTTGCACGGTTTACGCCAAACATGGTTATCCCTTCATCCGGAAAGCCGGTTTGCTCCTGCAGTTTAAAAAATTTAGGTAAAAGAAATTGAGTGTCTTCACACCAGGTACCACCAAAAACAACAAACTGGTACTTTCCTTTTGCTCTTTCAAATGCGTTTAAAGTTGCAGAATCGGCTTTGTAGCCGCCCTGGTTTGGGCCAAACCATTTAAAGGCAGTATCGTTCTGTATCTGGTATTTATTAATCAACCCTCTTACTATCTTCACTTCGGGATGTTTTGGATCCTGGCTGGCTTCATATTGTGCCTGGGCGAACAAACCGGTTGTTGCGGTAATGAAACACAATAATGTCAATACATATTTTTTCATAACAATAAATTTATGCGAAGTTTTTTTAGAAATAAATATCGTATCAAAATTTGGGTTGCAGCAAAGTTTTATGTTAACTGCTGGTTATAATGCTTCCGCAGATATTTGAACCACATAGAAGGATAGTAACATAGTTGCAATCATAGGCCTATGTGTTTTTCTATTATTTACTATATGCCTATGTTGTTTAAAATAAAAATTACAAGTCAGCTTTCAACAATCTTTGAACCACATAGAAAGATAGAAACATAGTTGCAAACATAGGCCTATGTGGTTTTCTATTGTTCACTATGTTCTATGTTGTTCAACCAAAAATTACAAATCAGTTTTCAACTCATTCAAAAAGCCCTTCAGTTTTTTTAAAGATTCTATCAAAGCAAATTTTTCATCTACCCTTTTATTCTGCTTTAAAAAATCTTTTGCACCTTCAAGTGTATATTTTCTTTCACGCAGTAAATGATAAATCAGTTTCAGATTTTTAATATCTTCTGGCCTGAAGAGCCTGTCGCCTTTACCATTTTTTCGTGGCTTTAAAATATCAAACTCATTCTCCCAAAACCTTATCAGGCTCTGGTTTACCTTAAACATATTGGCAACAAGGCCAATAGCGTAATACTTTTTTTCAAACAACACCGCATCTTCAGGTATCTCAATCAAATCGGCACCCGATTCTTTTTCTTTTAAACTCACCCGGCCACGGGTTAGCTTTTTATTATCGCCTTTTGCTATTATTTTATCTGCTACAGGTTTTTCAATTGTAACTGCTTTTGGCCCGGGTTTCGCATCTGCCGGTTTGGCAGGTTTTAAAACCGGTTCCTCATCAAACGCAAATGCAATCTGTTGTAAATCCATAATTAAAATTAGTCAAAACTTTTGGCACTTCCCGTAGCGGCAATTTTAAGCACCCTGTCGTATTGCTCTGCATTTAAATCATTAAAGAAAAAGTAAACCGGGTCTACCGGACTTCCATTAATATGTACCTCGTAATGGCAATGCGGCCCGGTACTGGCGCCGGTACTGCCTACCCATCCAATTATCTGTCCACGTTTTACAACCTGGCCAACTGCTGCTTTTATCCGAACCATGTGCATATAAACCGTTTCGTAACCGTAGCCATGGTTAATAATTACATGATTGCCGGTGCCGGTACCTACACCGGCAGTTGTTACTGTGCCATCGCCGGTTGCATAAATGGGTGTTCCCTGTGGTGCTGTAAAATCTAGCCCACTATGCATTTTAGCAATACCGTAAATTGGATGAATGCGCATTCCAAAGCCACTGGCAATACGGTCGAGTTGCTTATTGCTTACCGGTTGTATGGCAGGAATACTGGCAAGTTTAGCTTCCTGGTTTTTTATAAGCTTCTCAATAGCATCATAACTTTGAAACTGAAAAGTAATCCGGCTTGTAATATTATTCAATGTTTTTGCAATCTCCTGTTCCAGTTCATCATCGCTTAATGAATTTACTTTTGCAATTTCCTTGTTCTTTTCAATCGCTTTTGTCCTGGCACTATCGGTTACGGGCGTGGCCTCAAAAATTGACCGGTAAACGTCATTATCCCTCTTCTCCAGTTCGGCCATTTGTTGCTGTAAGGTTTTTGTTTTTTTTGCCAGTGTAAGGTAATTGTCTTTAATAGCCTCGTACTTTAGTTGGGTTTCCTTATCAACTGCCCTCGGAAAAAAACTATTATATGCCCATATTACCAGGGCAGATGTAACTAATGCTGCCGAAATAAAACCAAATACCCGTAACAGCTTTACCCGAAGCGGCGTCACCAGCTTCTCGTAACGGAGTGTGTGCGTGTTATAGTAGTATTTTATTTTTTTCATGGCTAAACCTTCTAAACCCCTAAACCTTCTAAACCCTAAACTTTTTAAACTTATAACCTTT
>JBKJLT010000220.1:0-3254 GCA_046596765.1 Ferruginibacter sp.
CAATACCAGCGGGGAGGGCAACGCCGGGCTCGGTTATAATGCTATACTTGCTAATCAGGGAGGTAGCTGGAATACAGCCCTGGGCTCTTATGCACTTCGTAGCAACTTAAATTCCTCAGGCAATACGGCTATCGGGCACCGTGCATTAGATGCAAGTGTTTCCGGAATTGATAATGTTGCCAGCGGTTTTTATAGTCAACTTTTTAATGTAAGCGGCAGCAACAATACAGCCATAGGCACATTTTCAGGACGTAGTAATATTTCTGGATCGGGCAATACTTCAATAGGAAATTATGCAAATTATGTTACAACGGGAAGTAATAATACTACCGTAGGTTATTTTAGTTATGCCACAACAGCAGGAGTTACAAATTATACTGCATTAGGTTATTTTGTAGGAAGTGGCGCTAGTGCAAGTAACATGGTGGAAATCGGCAACTCTTCTGTAGGTACTATCCGGGGACAAGTTGGGTTTACAATTTATAGTGATAGCAGAATTAAGGACAATATCCTTGCTGATGTACCAGGTTTAAATTTTATCACCAAATTAAAGCCTGTAACTTATAATCTTAATATACACCGCCAGAATCAGCTAATGTATGGCAAAGAAAAGCCGGATACTGCTAACTGGGAAGGTAAATACGATATTGAGAAAATAAGAATGACCGGATTTTTAGCACAGGATGTATCTGTTGCAGCAGAATCTATTGGCTATAATTTTAGCGGTGTAAAAAAGCCTAAAAACGATAAAGATCTTTATAGTTTAACTTATTCCGATTTTGTAGTGCCACTGGTAAAGGCTGTACAGGAGCAACAACAACTTATCATCAATCAGCAAAAAACAATGGAAGACCTGAAAAAGAAAAATGAGCAATTAGAAAAAGATATGTTACTGATAAAAACAAAACTTGGTATTAATAATTAAACTTACAAACTTTTAAAAACTATAAATATGAAAATTATAAAACCATTTTTGCTGGTTACGGTTGGCCTATGTGCCACCTCTTTACTGCATGCCCAGGAAATAAAAACTGAAATATTGAAGCCTACAGAAATAAAGGCTCCACCGGCTACCACTATAACCAATATGCCATCGCCTGCACCCATGTTAATGCCAATGAATGGGGTTGCTCCAAAAGAAGCAGCAGTAGTAACTTCACCAACACCTTCGCCTTTAAATAAAGATGAAAACAAAAAGCAGGTTGGGCCAATAAATAACCTTACATCAGAACAGTTAAAAACATTGAACGGCATTGCGCAAAAACCAAAATCAATTGCCCCGGTTGCCACCCTGGATGCAGCACAAAATATAAAACCGGTAATAGTATCAGCACCAGCACCAGGTGCAATAAAGCAAAAGTAAAATCCGTTTTTATTCTAAATAAAAAAATCACCTGGTCATAAACCACGTGATTTTTTTGCTTTATGCAATCTAAAAAAATAAAACAAATTTATTCCAATACCATCTGATTTTCCTGCACACAATTATTTATTAATACCTGCACCTATTTCGGAAAATTTTTAATAATTTACATGCTCCTGTATATCCACATAAGGGTTTCCAATGCAGGTTATCCCAATACCGCTGCTGCTAACTGTGTGTATTTGCACAGCAAATTTTTTACAGGCACAGGAATTAAAAACTGAAGCACTTAAAGTAACAGCAATACAACCGCCACCTACAGAAACGGTAACCAATAAACCCTCGCCCACGCCGGAGCTAAAATCTATGAATGGTATTGCCCCCCAACAACAACCGCATCTTCTGCTGCTGCAAATAAATCAACGGCACAAAATGTAAAAAACAATACACCCGCAGTTGTAATAAAAGCCGCTGCCATACTGGATACATCACCAAACCCTGTTGATGCTATACCGGCACCCGGCACTTTAAAAAAGCATCAATAGTAATTATTCTTTTCAAAATAAAAAAACCACCCGGTATTAATTTACCAGGTGGTTTTTATTTTACCAGCCATTTCAATTAATTTCGTTCAAATATTTAAATATGATACAACGCATTCAATCCATCTGGTTATTACTGGCTGCAGCCTTTGCATTTGTTGGTTTTAAATTTTCGTTTTACAGCGGTAACAAACTAAACGATCCGCTGATGCATGAACTGAATGCCTCTTCTACTTTATTATTGATGATTGTTACCATTGCTGTTGGAGGCCTGGCATTCATTAACATCTTCCTTTTTAAAAAAAGAACATTACAGCTATGGCTTTGTGTGCTGGGTATTTTGCTGGAAGCGTTGCTGATTTTTTTATACTATCGTGAAACAACAACTTTTATAAAAGGGGCGTTTTCTTTAACAGCCATTTTACACGGCATTACCTTAATTGCTTTTGCGCTGGCAGCAAGGGGCATTAATAAAGATGAGAAAATGGTTAAAGACAGCGACCGGCTGCGCTAACATGGTCAGACGAGGACGTCAGACTATGTTAGTTGTCAGGCCACTACAAAGGGTCTTACATTTTTAGTTCTCTAATATACACAAACAGGGTTTTGTTTATGGGGTCTGCATAGTGGCCAGACAACTATAAAACCGGCTGAGATGAGGACGTCTGACCATGTGAAAAATAGCATAGTATTCCATCGTTCTGAATTTTGGCTGGTCTTCAAAAACGGCTTCACAGCAAGTTCATGGTCAGACGAGGACGTCAGATCATGAACTTGCCGGTATAACTTTCCTTACATTTTTTTAGCTCTACAGGTTTACCGGCAAAAACTAAATTACCACCTGCATCTCCAGCTTCAGGGCCAAGGTCAATTACCCAATCTGCCGATTTAATAACGTCTGTATTGTGTTCAATCACCAATATGGTATGCCCCTGATCTATCAGCGCATTAAACGATGCCAGTAATTTTTTTATATCATGAAAATGAAGTCCGGTTGTTGGTTCATCAAAAATAAATAAGATGCTGCCTTGTGTTCTGCCCTTGCCTAAGAACGAAGCAAGCTTTACACGTTGCGCCTCACCACCAGATAACGTATCGGATGACTGGCCGAGTTTTACATAGCCTAAACCAACATTGCTTAACGGTTGTATTTTTTTTGCAACATCCATCGCATCTTTATCTGCACCAAATGAAGCACCAAAAAATTCAATTGCTTCATCAACACTCATCTCCAGCACATCATGAATACTTTTGTCTTTGTATTTCACTTCCAGCACTTCTTCTTTAAAGCGTTTGCCAGCACACACATCGCAGGTAAGGTGTACATCTGCCAGAAACTGCATTTCAAT
>JBKJLT010000478.1:0-4689 GCA_046596765.1 Ferruginibacter sp.
TATTTTAAAAAAGCAGATAAGCTGGTGCCGGGTTATGAAGATGCGGATTTGAAAATGAATGAAGCTTATCAAAATGCGATTGTAAATGTGGTCATCAATCCTGTACAGGATAACTCTTACTTTTTTAATACCGGCTGGGGCAATTCTGGCTACAACTATAGCAACGAATATTTTCAGCAAACATTAGTAAGAGAGCTAAAGGGTATAAACAGCAACCGTTACCCTGCCCGTTTTTATACCGACTGGGAAGCCAGGCGGGATAATGTACAACCGGATTGGGAAGTAAACCTAACGCTCAGGAATATGAATATACCCCGGCCGCAAACCTATACATACAGCCGCAATGCAAGCCAGCAGGTTGAAGTTGGGCGTGATACAAGCGGTAAAATTATTTACAGAACCGTATATGCCACTGTAAATATTGCCAGGCAATCTTTTACAGCCAATGCTGATATGGAAATAAATATGAGGGACCTTAAAACCGGTAAAAGCATTGTGTATAATACGTTTAGAGAAGATTACCGCTGGGAAGAGGAACACGCAAGTTATAGGGGAGATAGCCGTGCATTAAGCCCCAATGACTGGGGATTAATTAATAACAGCTATTACAACGAGCCCCGCAAAGAAGATGTTTTGAATGAGTTGTACCGAAAATTATATCCACAGGTAAAGAACAAGATAAGTTATGCGGTTGATTGGTAGCTAAGAGGTTGGGCTAAGAGGACGAAGGAGAAAAGAAGCTGAAGGAGAAATACATTTTCTATTCTATTTTCCTCCTTTTCTCTTTCAGCTCTTAGCCTCTTAGATAAAAATTCTATAAACAATCCAGCTCATAAAATACGCCAGGCCGGTCATATAAATCAACTGAATGGTGGGCCATTTCCAGCTACGGGTTTCTCTTTTTACAACAGCCAATGTGCTCATACATTGCATAGCCAGCACATAAAAAACCAGCAGCGATAAACCGGTAGCCAGGTCATACACTTTGCTGCCATCGGGCCTTACAGCCGCCGCCATTTTCTGGCGTAATGTACTGTTATTGCTGTCTGCATCTTCGCCAACACTATACAAGGTTGCCATAGTGCCAACAAAAACTTCCCTTGCAGCAAATGAGGTGAGCAAAGCAATACCAATTTTCCAGTCGTACCCAAGCGGACGAATAGCCGGTTCAATGGCTTTGCCTAAGGTGCCTGCAAAAGAGCTTTGCAGCAGTTCGGTTTTCCGTTGTTTATTTAATTCATTTACCAGTTGCGGATTTATTTTTATCAACTGCTCATACTTTGCTGTAACAGCAGCCATTTTTTGTTTGGGGCCATAAGTACTTAAAGCCCAAAGCAGCAGGCTTATCATCATAATTACTTTGCCTGCATCAAACACAAAAATCTTTGCCTTTTCAATCATGGTGGTTAAAGCGTTCTTCCACCTGGGTGCCCGGTAAGTTGGTAATTCCAGAATAAAAAAACTACGTTCGGTGCTTTTTATAAACCATTTCATTACCCAGGCAACTATCAATGCCATTACAGTGCCCATTAAATACAAAGCCATCATCACCAATCCCTGTAAACTTAAAAACCCAAAATATACTTTAGATGGAATGACCAACGCAATTAAGATTGTGTACACTGGTAACCTGGCGCTGCAGCTCATCAATGGTGTTATCATAATGGTGAGCAATCTTTCTTTTCTGTTTTCAATATTGCGGGCACTCATAATGGCAGGCACGGCGCATGCAAAGCCGCTGATCATCGGCATCACACTCTTGCCATTTAAGCCAACTTTACGCATTAATTTATCTGAGAGAAAACTTATCCGGGCCATATAACCGGTATCTTCTAAAATGGTTATCAACCCAAACAAAATCATGATCTGCGGAATAAAAATTACAATGCCACTTAACCCAGCCACCACGCCGTTTATCAAAAGATCACTCCACCAGGTTACCGGTAAATTATTACTGAGCATTCCCCCCAGCTCACCAAACACCCACTCAATGCCATCCATGGGGTATTTGGCAACCCAAAAAACACTTTGAAAAAGCAGGAATAAAACAACCATCAAAATAAGATAACCCCAACGCCGATGCAGCAGCACATCATCAAGCCTTTCGTTAAACAATGCTTTTTGCAGCGGATCGGCTTCTACAACCGTTTGCTGCATAATGTGTTTAATGTGGCAGTAGCGCTGCATAATCTCTTCGGCCTGCGTTTTGGTAGGGTTGAATTTGTTATCAATCTCAATCTGCTCAATGGTATCCTGCATACCATCCTGTAGTAAAAAATGTTCGTGATTGATGAGGTAATGAACGGCTGTGTAACTGCTGATTTCGGGATAATGTTTTTTTACAGCATCAATGGCATCCGGCGCCATTGCATGATTATCAATAAAGTCACGGGCAGGTGGATGGTATAGATTTTCAGCCGAGTGTTCAATAACTTTCTTTAACTGTTCAATCCCCTTATTTTTTCTTGGGTTGATGGGGACGATAGGCACACCGAGTTCCCGTTCCAGCCCCGGTATATCAATTTGTGTTCCTTTGCGCTTGGCAAGATCCATCATGGTAAGTGCCACCACCACCGGAATATTCAGATCAATTATCTGAGAGCAGAATAAAAGGTTTCGTTTTAAATTACTTGCATCGGCAACCAATACAACCATGTCGGGTTTTATTGTTTCATCCTGGTTTAATAAAACCCTGTATGCCACCCATTCGTCGCTGCGCTTTGGGTAAAGACTGTAAGTTCCAGGTAAATCTATAATAGTTGCTGAGAGATCGGAAGCTATGCTGCTTTGCCCCATTTTTTTATCAACCGTAACACCCGGAAAATTACCAACCTGCTGATTTAAGCCGGTTAAATAATTAAACAGCGAGCTTTTTCCGCTGTTGGGATTACCTACTAATGCTATGTTTATTTTTTTCTGCAATTGAAGATTGACTGCAAAAATAACCGTAAACCCTTTTAACCGGTTACGAATTAAGAAAGTTGCGGTACTCCATGCGGAAATAAATTTTACATTCTATTTACATATTTAGCAAATCCCTAAGTTATCTTTGTTGTTCTTTTACAAAAAAATATAGATGAAACGTCTTCTCTGGTTACTGTTGCTTGTTTCAACAATCGCTTCTGCTCAAAAAAACAAAAAAGCTAAACTTAAAGCCCTAATAAAGGCGGATAATATGGTGCTTACATCCCTGCGAACCCACATTGGTTTTTTAGCCGATGATAAACTGGAAGGTAGAAGGACCGGAAGCGCAGGCGAAAAACTCGCTTATGAATACATTAGCAAAAAATTTGAAGAAGCCGGCCTGGAGCCTAAAGGAGAGAACAGCAGTTTCATTCAGCAGTTTGAGGTGAATGAAGGCAAAGAATTAAAACCGGCAACTTTCCTAAACATAAACGGTTTTAACCTAAGGCTTGATATAGATTATTTTCCTTTAAGTTTTAGTGGAAATGGAAAAGTAACTTCATCTGCCGCCATGGCCATGGCACAAAGCGAATCGGTTTGGTTTTGGGATTTAAAAGAAACATTGGAGCAAAATAAAAACAATCCGCATTTTGATTTGGAAGATGCCCTTGTAAAAAAAACAGGTAAAGTTGCAACTAAAGGAGCTTCGGCGTTACTTATTTACAACAGTTCAGATATTAAAGACAGTCTGAAATTTGACCCAAGATCTAAAACAGAAGCCGCTAAGATACCTGTGCTTTTTATAAGCAAGGATATGAAGAAAAAATTTTTAAATGATGAATTAAGTTTTGTTGATTATAAGCTGGAAGTTTTAATTGGTGATAAAAAAAGAATTGGCCACAATGTGATTGGGTATATAAATAACGGTGCTGCCAACACCATCATCGTTGGTGCCCATTATGATCATTTGGGTTATGGCGAAGATCATAATTCTTTATATACAGGAAGTGCGCCGATGATTCACAATGGTGCCGATGACAATGCAAGCGGCAGTGCAGCTTTGATTGAGTTAAGCAAACAACTTAAAAACTCAAACTTAAAAAACAACAATTATATTTTTATAGCATTCTCTGGCGAAGAGCTGGGATTGTTTGGCAGTAAATATTATACCGAGCATCCGGCTGTTGATCTTACTCAAACCAATTACATGATCAACATGGATATGGTTGGCCGCCTTAACGACAGTACGCATGGGTTTACCATTGGTGGTTATGGTACTTCGCCGGTTTGGGGACAAGAACTTTCATCATCAGACCAATATTTTAAAATTAATTTCGACAGCAGTGGCACCGGGCCAAGCGACCATACTTCTTTTTACAGAAAAGATATTCCGGTGTTATTTTTCTTTACCGGCGCACACAGCGATTACCATAAACCCACTGATGATGCTGATAAAATTAATTACACCGGCGAACTGATGTTACTGAAATATATTTATGGGGTAATTGAAAAAACAAATGATAAAGGCAAACTGGCTTTTACAAAAACCCGTGAAGCACAGCAAATGGGCAAAAGAAGTTTTAGTGTTAGCATGGGCATTATGCCTGATTATACTTTTAGTGGCACAGGCGTAAGAGCAGATGGCATCAGCGAAGGAAAGCCCGCCGAAAAAGCAGGATTAAAAACAGGAGATGTTATCATACAGATTGGTGATTATAAAGTTCCGGATGTACAGGGATATATGCAGGTGCTGGGTAAATTTAAAAAAGGAGATGCGACAAAAGT
>JBKJLT010000581.1:0-6593 GCA_046596765.1 Ferruginibacter sp.
ACCAAAGGCTTATTCAGCTTGAATAAAATTGCCAGAAAAATAGCTGTTGCCAATTGAAAACCCCAGATAGGTATAATGCCCATGAAAATACCAAACGCAACCGACATGGCTTTTAACTGTGGTGAATGATGCGGATTAAACAAATGTTTGTCCAGCACTTTCCTCATTTTTTTGGGGCTGAAAAGTGTGCGAATAAAATCACGTGGCTTTATGTACAAAAAGCTGATAAGCACTAAAATGGTATTTAAAACACTGATGCGAAAAAAATCTTTATACGGTCTGAAGTGAGAAATGCGTTCTTCCTTTGGTGCATAGTAAACCGTAACGGGAACCGAAATAACTTCAATACCCTTCCACGCCAACCTCACCAGCACTTCAATTTCAAATTCGTATTTACGGGTAATGAAACGCATTTTTTTTAATGGCTCCAAGGGATATAAACGATAACCCGATTGTGTATCAGGACTGGTAATTCCTGTTTCTACTTTAAACCAAAAGTTGGAAAATCTGTTGCCGAAACTGCTACCACTTGGTACAGATTCCTGCCCCATGTTACGGGCACCAATGATAACTGCGTTGGGTTCTTCTTCCAGCTTGTTTATAAAAGCAGGCAGGTCTTTAGCGAAATGCTGCCCGTCAGAATCAATGGTAATTGCAAATTTATAGCCGGTATCAATGGCATAACTAAACGCTTTGCGCAACGCCCAGCCTTTGCCAACATTTTTTGAATAGCTGATGAATTGAACGGCAGGAAATTGATTTACGATGTCAACTGTTTTATCGGTTGATCCATCATTTACTACAATGATATGGTTGCTGTATTGCGCTACATCTTCAATTACGTTGGCAAGCGTAGCAGCATTATTATAGGTAGGAATAATAACACAGGCTTTCAAATCATCAAATTTCTTCCTCACAAAAACGGAACCTGTCATTACTATCTATTAGCATTTGATTAAAAATTATCCAGATTTTGTTAAAATTAAAACATAAAAAGGAATTACATCGACAGTGTTTGAACTGTATTACGCATTTTACTTGCTGATCGCTTTTTCTTATCTGCCATTCTTTGATGTATCCATTGGGGCCATTGGCTGCTGTCTTCGGCATCATAAATACGCAACACCTGCGATTCGTCTTTTTGAATAAGGTCTTCTTCTCTTTTGCCTAAAATTTCTGCTGCAGTTTTTACGCCCGAATAACTGGCACCGGCAACCCCATGGCTCATGATACTGGCGCCGCACATATACAGGTTTTCAATTTCGGTTTTGGCTTTATAAGAGAAAGGACCGGTTTGCATAAATCCTTTTTCGGTACCATACACGTTTCCTTTTGTGGTTTTAATGTAGTGCTCGTTAGTGATGGGCGTACCCAGCTCCAGGTGAACAATATTTTTATGAACAGCAGGTAAAATTCTTTTAAAGGTATTCATCAGTTTTTCGCAAAGCCTTTCTTTTGTTTTTTGATAAGCATCAATACCTGCTCCACAAACATTTTTAAATAAATCGTAGTCTATAAAAGTTACCACTTCCAAGGTATGATGCCTGCCGTTAAAACTCAGGGGATCTTTTAAAGATGAGCAACTGATGAAGAGCGAATCAAATTCATCTGTTTCTAAAATAGAAACTTTGGTCAGGCCTTCGTAAATCCCGTCCATGTCCTTATCGGGCATAAACCATATATTACCAGAGTCAAGCCCGGCTTCACGTACATCCATATCAACCGAAATAAAAAACATGAGTGATGTAACCGAATAACGGGTGGCTTCCAGTTTTTTAAGCAGTTTTGGGGTCAGGTTTTCGTGACCAACCATTTTATAAGTTGCTGCCGGATCGGCATTGGATATTACCCGTTTTGCTTTTATGATCTCTCCGTTTTCCAGTTCAACTCCTACTGCTTTTAAACGGGGCCCTTTGGAAATATTTCCAGTTTCTGCTGTTAATATTTTTTTTACGGCCTGACCGGTTTTAATTTCTCCTCCATATTTTTTAACAGCATTGGTCATGGCTTTTACAATGGCCGCACCGCCACCCATCGGATAAAATCCTCCGTTAAAATAATGATCCATCAACGCACAATGAAAAGGAAAACTCGCTTTGGCAGGAGGAAGGCCATGATCGCCACATTGTATATTGAGTACAGACTTTAACAACGGATCTTTAATATGCCAGCCAATCACCCTTTTTAAACTGAACAGGCCGTATTTGCCCAAATGCCTGGTTCGGTATGCAATGGTAACATTATCCCAAAAGCCATTCATTTTAGGGATCAGGAATAATTCAGTGCTTACTGTTTTAACAAGCTTCAGGTATTTTTTTATTCCTTTTTTTTCTTTCGGAAATTTTTTAGATAACGAATCAGATAAGTTTTCAATGCCTGCTGGCATATCAATACGTTCATCGCCAATCCAGCAATGCTCGTAGGCATCTTTATTCATCCTGAAAAAAACCAACTCATTGGCAATGCCTAGGCCTTCGTATAAATTACAGGTAGACTGGCCTTTATCCATGCCTCCTATATAATGTACACCGGGGCTATAGCGGTGGCCATCTATATAAAAACTATGGCACCAGCCACCAGGTACATAATGCTGTTCAATAACCGCCACTTTTTGGCCGGTACGTGCCAAACAAAGCGCAGCAGATAAGCCGCCGGCACCAGAACCAATTATTATGGTATCAAATTCTTTCATATCAATGTATGTAACCAAAACTTATTTTAAGCAATAACAGAGTCTTTTACCCGTTATCAAATCTAAGCTAATCTTTTAAAATTAAGCTATTAACAAGGCTGATAATCAAAATGTTAAAGAAATGCTATCGAATATAAGTTTTAAACAAAAAATAACTATGGCATGGTTTTGGATTTTCGATACCTGACCTCCCGGAATAGAATAATAAAATTAAAATTTTTTAAACTTAAAATCTAATATTATGTCTGAAACAAATTTCCCTTCGCCTTCTGCACAAGCTACTAAAGGCAAAAGTTACAAAAATGCCGTTATTGGTGTTTTAGCTGCAGGACTTATAGCCGTATCAGGCTATGCTATTTATTTTAAAAATGATACAACACAAAAAATCCAACAACAGGAAACAACCATTGCTAAGGTATCTGATGAAAAAAGTGACGTACAGGCTAACTTTGATGCGTCTCTGGCCAGGCTTGATTCAATGCAGAGTCTTAATACCGGATTAGAAGGAAAGCTGACAGAAAGAAATAACGAAATTGCTAAAGTAAAAAACGAGATTCGCAGCATTTTAAACAAAAAAAATGCAACATTCGCTGAACTGGGCAGGGCAAAAACGCTGATAGCGTCTTTAAATGATAAGATCACTTCAATGGAAGCCGATATTGCACAACTTAAACAGGATAACCAATTACTTACAAACGACAATGTGGTGTTAAAGCAGGATAAAGAAACGCTGACAAGGGACCTTACTGCAACCACAGAAGTAAAGAAGGCACTTGAAAAAAAGGTTGATATAGCATCTACATTAAATGCAAGTAATATTGTAATTACACCTATTAATGTAAAAAGCAACGGTAAAGAAAAAGTTTCAACAACCGCAAAACGTGTAGATAAATTTGTAGTTAGTTTTGATGTAGATAACCGTATTATTCAAACTGGCTCAACAGATGTTTATGTAGTGGTATTAGGCCCTGATGGAAAAGCTATTAATACCAGCGCAGAAACTTTTACTACTCGTGAAGATGTGGCAATGCCATTTACAGCTAAAATGCCGGTTGATCTTGAAACTGCAAAAAAGAAGAATGTAGAGTTTGCATTCATACCCGGCAGTACTTTTGTACAGGGTGCATATACCGTGCAGATTTATCAAAATGGGTTTCTAATCGGACAGGGAACCCGTGAATTAAAGAAAGGTGGATTGTTCAGTTGATATTACCACTTTGGGATTTTATTATATAATTACAATTCTCTGTAGTTAATAGGGCTACCTGATATAAAATTCAGGTAGCTCTTTTGTTTAAAAAGATCGGAGGGGCTATGCATTATGATAGCACATTCTAAAAGCATTATTCGCTACTTTTGTACTTTTATTTTATGAAGAGAAATATCAAGTCTGTTGCTATTATTGGTGGAGGTCCATCGGGTTGTTCATTAGCTACTTTACTAAAGAGAAAAGGATATAAAGTTGCTGTTTTTTATCTAGAGAAAAGGCCCGAAATTATTGTTGGCGAATCGCTGGTACCTGCTATTATACCGTACTTGCGTGAGTTGGGTGTAGAAGATGAAGTGAAAACATACAGTACATATAAACCGGGGGCTTCGGTTTGGGTAAATAAAGATGAGGAAGCCACATCGCCATTTAGTTTTGGCGGCGGCGGGTTACCACCCTATGCATATAATGTACCCCGTATAAAATTTGATAAAACCATTTTTGACCTGGCTGTTGGGGAGGGAGTTGTTTTTTTTGAACACATTGCAAAATTAGAAAGAGTTGATAAAACTGATGAATTAAGACTAAGCAATGATACAATTGCTGTCATCAATGATTATTTTAACGGTCAACCAGATCTTATTGTAGATTGTAGCGGCCGCTCCCGTACCATCGCACGTTTACTGGATTTACCTACAAAAGAAGGAAAACGCAAAGACATTGCCTTGTTTGCACACCTCAGCGGTGCTGAAAAAATTGAGCCTTATAATATTCATTTACACCGGTTAGATAAAGGCTGGAACTGGAGAATACCTTTACCCGGCCGCACTTCGGTTGGCGTCGTAATTAATCCCGACCATTTAAAAGCATACGGAGCAAACAAAGAAGAGCAGTACGATAATTATTTAAAGACCGATGAAACCCTCCTCAAATTTACTCGTAATGCAAAAAGAGAAACGGGGGTGGTACAATACAACAACTACCAACTCATTTCTCAAAAAATGTATGGTAAAAACTGGCTATTAACCGGCGACGCCGGGGGGTTCCTGGATCCTATTTTTTCATCTGGGCTATTCCTGGCAATTAAGGGCTCTTTTGCAGCGGCCGAAGCAATAATTGCAGGTACAGACGAGGCATTTAAAAAATACCAGAAATACCAGTTATACGAACTATCAATCTGGCAAAAATTAGTTGATTGCTGGTATAGCGGCAGTCTTTTCACACTTTTTAAAGTTGGGCAAGATAGAATGGATACAGCCTTAGGCCGGTACATAGGCCCACATATGCAACGACATTTAACACGCATTTTTTCTGGCGAAGCCGTATATAAAAGTTATAGCCGCCGGTTTTTAAATTTTGTTTTGGGGCCAATGATTACCCTGATGAAAGTTGGGCGGCTTCATAACCGCAAAATGAGCGATCTGGAGATAAAATAGTTTCATAAAGGCAGTTTTTGAGTTTCCTGCACATATGTTGCTGTGTATTAAGTTTGTAAACATTTTATCATGCCTGTTTATTAGTAGAATTTCGCCTTACATAGACAGATTCTTTACCACCACATCCATTCCTTAAAGCACAGCAACATATCACCGGGGCCAATCTAGTTTTCACCTGAATTGGCTTCATTCTCCAAATTCTTACTGCAATTTTCTCTTTGGCAACACATATTCTCTTCCCCGGTATTTATAAAAACAGGTTAGTATAGCCCGATATTTTCACTCATCAGCTATAATTACCGCTCATCAAAATGATAAATTTTTTTATTTTGAACAGGCATTTTTTAAAAATCAATGCCAGTAACGTTTTTAAAAGATTTTTAAGTAATGACAACTGCATATTACTAAAATATACTTAGTACTTTGTTTTGCATAGTACTAAAATATTTATATCTTTGTGTTATCAAAGTAAGCAAAGCGATATAAAGCTGAAATTTTAAAACCAACTATTAAAACATAATTAAAACAAAAGTCATGAAAAAGCAATCAACAACCCAGTTTTCACAAATCAGTGAATCAGATACTGAAAAATTAACTACCGTAATAAATGAAACCATCGCCCTCGGAGTAATTCCGGTTAAAATATTCAGTAGTGCCGATTTGTGGAATATACAGCGCCGAGGCAGAACAATGATGAGCAAAAGAACCTATTTTGCATAAAACCCCATAAAAAGTATAGCCAGGTTTTTAATGGTTTTGTAAATCGTCATTGCTGCAAAAAGCCCCGAAATATTATCAGGGCTTTTTTTGTTGGGTAAGTATTCAAAAAATACGTTCAATTAAATTATTTTTATTTTCTTGCAAAAGGTAAAAAGCCCTATTTTTGCAACCCCAATATGGATAAACTCCTCCTTAGCTCAGTTGGTTAGAGCATCTGACTGTTAATCAGAGGGTCTCAGGTTCAAGTCCTGAAGGGGGAGCAGCTACAGCAAAGGGTTTCATTAAATGAAACCCTTTTTTATTTTGTTCGATTAATACATAATTTCGACATTTTTTGCAGGTATATCAACCTTAATTATCTCTACAAACTTTTCAATCGAAAACATTTTTGCTGCCCATCATTACCTAAACCGATTTTATAAATTCGGCATCCCTTAAAAACTGAGTAAACAATTTAACTGAAAAACCCATATTTGAAAGCTCAAAATTATTGGCCCTGCAGTAATCTGAATCAATGGCTGCAACAAACAAAGTCATT
>JBKJLT010000277.1:0-8778 GCA_046596765.1 Ferruginibacter sp.
AGGCTCTTAAAAACGGCTTTGCAGCGATGTTTCTTTGTATTGTCAAAAAGGGAAACTTTAAAATGACAACAGCGGAATCCGAAAAGCTGAAAAAAGAGTAGGAATAAAAAAACTAAAACAAATTATCATGAAAAAGTTATTAATTATTATCGTAGCATCTTCATTCCTGTTCATCAGTTGTACAAAAGATGCGCCAACACAGCCAAACCACGATTCACAGGCTACAAATGTTTTGCAGGTAAAACAAAGTTTACCACCTATTCAGGTTGCACCGGCTTCTCATTGTTTTACAATTATCAACCTGGAAACAAATCCGGGAGTGGTAGAATACAGGGTTGAATATACTGACTGTGACGGAAAAGTAAAAAGCGTACCGTTACGTGAAGGCCAATTCCTTTCTGACTGTATTATTTATGGAACCGTTAGTACCAATTTTGCTTATGCCATACTTGCTTGCAGATAATGCTGCTGTCTCTTAAACCATCTAAAGCGTCTATAAAAATTAAATTATAAAATACAGCGGAATCCGAAAAGCTGAAAAAAGAGTAGGAATAAAAAACTAAAACAAATTATCATGAAAAAGTTATTAATTATTGCCGCAGCATCTTTCTTTACTTTCACCAGTTGTTCAAAAGTTGAACCAACTCCGGTTCCACAGCAAACAAGTGTTTCTCAGACTAAACCAAATCCGCTGCCACCAGCCCCTATTACTCACCAACAATATGTAATTACCAACATCGAATCCAATTGGGGTGTAGTGGAATACAGGCTAACCTATACAGACCAGAACAATTTAGTTCAGAGTATAGTTTTAAATATGGGACAAAGCATTACCCTTTGTTTAAGCAATTCTGCAATTACAACCAATTTTGCCTATACCATAGTCTTTATTGGAAATTGTTAGCAGCCGCAAACCGGTGGATTCATAATGAGATCATAAAAACAAAGCACTGATCCTGTCAGGGCTTTTGTTTTTGTTATCATCACAACATACATTGGCACCAGGTGCGTTATCTGCCGCCGCAGATAACGCACGCTAACAGCAAAAAAAGCCCCACTGTAAAACAGCAGGGCTTCTTGTTACCTATTTTATTTTTACTTTTTTGTATTGTTAATATTCACATCCGCACCACCCAAAGCATCAATCTGCGATTTGTATTTTGCAGCAACATCAGCACCTAATTCTTTATCATTTAAAGTAAGATTTCCTTTTGATAATTTAAGAGAAAAATTATCTTGCTCAATTAATTTATCAGCAGTTAAAGCAGCAACAAGTGCATCAGCAGGAGCTTTATCAGCAGTAACAGTCATGGTAACGTTACTTTTATTAGTACTGTCATTTTTAATGATTGAAACTTCTTTTTTTACTTCCTGCATTACATGCTTTGGTGCAGTACCCCAATTCATGGTTGCAAGGGTAGGAGCAATAACTAAAGAAACAATTGACATCAGTTTAATTAAGATATTCATTGACGGGCCAGATGTATCTTTAAAAGGATCACCTACAGTATCACCGGTAACAGAAGCCTTATGTGGTTCTGATTTTTTATAGAACATCTCACCATTTATTTCAACACCTTTTTCAAAAGATTTTTTTGCATTATCCCAGGCACCGCCTGCATTGTTCATAAACATGCCCATCAATACGCCACTTACTGTTGCACCGGCTAAAAATCCACCCAATACTTCAGGGCCAAATGCAAAACCAATAATTAATGGAGATAATAAAGCGATTGCACCAGGCAACATCATTTTCTTAAGTGATGCTTCGGTTGAAATAGCAACACACTTATCATACTCAGGTTTGCCCGTACCTTCCATAATACCGGGAATGGTACGGAACTGGCGACGAACTTCTTCTACCATTGCCATAGCAGCTTCTCCCACGGCACGAATAGCCAGTGATGAGAAAATGAAAGGAATCATACCACCCACAAATAAGCCAGCCAAAACCGGTGCTTTGTAAATATCAATACCTTCAATGCCACTTATACCAACAAAAGCTGCAAACAAAGCCAATGCAGTTAAAGCTGCAGAAGCAATCGCAAAACCTTTACCGGTTGCGGCGGTTGTATTACCAACAGCATCCAGAATATCAGTTTTTTCACGCACTTCTTTTGGTAACTCACTCATTTCAGCAATACCACCTGCATTATCAGCAATTGGTCCAAAAGCATCAATGGCAAGCTGCATCGCTGTGGTAGCCATCATACCGGCAGCAGCAATAGCCACACCGTATAAACCTGCACACCAAAAGCTCATATAAATACCGGATGCCAAAACAAGTATTGGAAGGAAAGTACTTTCCATACCCATTGCCAAACCACCAATGATATTAGTGGCATGACCAGTACCAGATTGGCGAATGATGGTATTAACCGGACGTTTGCCCATGGCTGTGTAATACTCAGTAATGATGCTCATTAAAGTACCTACAATTAAACCAACCATAATAGCACCAAAGATGCCATTCTTTGTGAACTCATGTCCACGTAAAGTCATGGTATCGGGCATTAAATAATTTACCAGGAAATAAGAAAAAATCGCTGTTAAAACAATAGAACCCCAGTTACCCATGTTTAAAGCATTCTGTACTTTTTGAGTACTTAAACCTGCGCTCTCACTGATACGTACAAAGAAGGTTCCGATGATGGAGAAAAGGATTCCCATAGCCGCAATCAGCATGGGTAAAAGGATGGGAGACATACCACCGAAATGATCGGTCATGGCATTTGTTTCTCTACCCAAAACCATTGTTGCCAAAACGGTTGCTACATAAGAACCAAAAAGATCCGCACCCATACCAGCCACATCTCCCACATTATCGCCTACGTTATCGGCAATGGTTGCCGGGTTACGTGGATCATCTTCAGGAATACCTGCTTCTACCTTACCAACCAAATCAGCACCTACATCGGCAGCCTTTGTATAAATACCGCCACCAACACGGGCAAATAAAGCGATAGACTCGGCACCCAGACTAAAGCCGGTTAAAATTTCTATGGTTTTCTCCATTTCATGACTGTCAACAGCCGCGTCGGGAGCAAAGATCATTTTTAAAATAATAAACAAACCACCCAGTCCTAAAACAGCAAGACCGGCAACACCCAATCCCATTACACTACCACCAGTAAAAGAAACTTTAAGTGCTTTTGATAAGCTGGTACGGGCTGCCTGTGCAGTACGTACATTAGCCTTGGTAGCCACTTTCATACCTATGAAACCTGCTAATGCGCTAAAAAATGCACCAATAACAAAAGCAACGGCAATGCTCCAGTGGCTGTTTGGGTTACTGTAACCCATTACCCCTAATAACAATGCACCAATAACAACAAAGTAAGTAAGAATCTTGTACTCGGCTTTTAAAAAGGCCATAGCACCTTCAGCAATATAGGTGCTGATCTCTTTCATGCGTTCATTACCGGCATCTTGTTTAGAAACCCACGCAAATTTTATAAAAGTGTAAAGCAGGCCTACAACGCCCATGGCAGGAATAACATAAATCAAATTGTTCATAAGTAGTATTTGTGCTGATTTTTGGACGGCAAAAATAGGGTAATTGTAGTAAAAAACAGGAATTAGGGATTAGGAATTTGGATTAACGTTGAAGTGTAGGCATTTTAAGTGGGTATCGTTGGGCTATTTTATTACATTTTGGCCGGGGCTGCTGCTGCAATGTTGCTAATGTGCATGATATGATAAAATGTTCTGCGCTATCGGGATTTGGCCCGAGTAAAAGATGCCATGTTGCCGCTGCCGGGGATTTCAAAGTTCAGCCCCATTTGCAGCAAGTCTTTTATTTGAAGTATTGACAATGGAGTTGTTATTGTATTGTAATTTCTGATGTTTTGAAATCAATACATATTTTGTGATCGCTTAAAAAATTAATTCCCAAAACACCATCAAAATCAGTTAAAACATTATGAGCAAAAAAATCATAGGCGCAAATTTCAATATCATATTTTTTTATTCCCAAAGCTGTAAATTCGGCAACTTTAAAAACATATACTTCTATTATACCACTTGCGGTTTCTAATTTCTCAATTCTTAAAGATTCTTTTAATTGAATGCCTGATATTATAAGAGCAGTAAGGTCAATAGTTGTATGAGATGCGCCTGTATCAATTGCTAAGGCAACCTTGTGATTTAGTAATTCACATTGAACAATTACTAAACTTTCATCTGATGGCCGGTTAAATTTTTCGATTCTCATAAAAGAAATAAGCGGTTCTCAGGCATTTCACCTGTATAAATACAAGCAGTTGTATCAACATCTTTTTTCAAATCCGCTGCCTTGTAAGCAATTTCTCTTTTGTCTTTGCTGGCAAAAAGTACAATTCCCCTTATCAATTTACTTAAAATTGATCCATTGACATCAGGATTTGAAAGTTCAGGATTGCCGATTAATATCCATTGATCAGGATATTGCTTTTTAATTTGTTCGATTGATAAAGTCTGCATTTACAAAAAATTAACATGCAAATTTACTAAAATTTTAATTGAGGATTGAAGTTTTCTTGCATTTCACATAACCAATTAAATAACTAGTTACAGGGGTTAAATTATTTGCTTAAACGCCTGGCTCAAACAATGGGTAATGTCACCTGCAATCATCACCTCTTCTGAAAATTTTTGCGCAGCAATATCACCGGCAAGTCCATGCAGATACACGCCGAAGATAGCAGCATGTAATAATGAATATCCCTGTGCCAGCAAGCCTGTTATAATTCCGGTGAGCACATCGCCACTGCCTGCTGTTGCCATACCGGCATTGCCTGTGCTATTAAAATAACCGGTTCCTTCGGGCGTGCTAATAAAACTGAAATGTCCTTTTAAAATTATGTAAATGTTTAATTCTTTCGACTTGTGTAAAGCTAGCTGCAAACGTTTAAAATCGTTTTGAGTTTTACCAAATAGCCTTTCAAATTCTTTGGGGTGTGGGGTAATGATGGATTGAGATGGAATAAGATTCAGTAATTCTTTATTTTTTGCCATGATGTTTAATGCATCGGCATCAATTACCATGGGAGTCTTTACCTGCTTAAAAATTTCGGTTAATAGTTTTTTGTAAGGTGGGTGGATGCCAATGCCGCAGCCAATTCCAACGGCATTGAATTTTTCAATTCCTGTTACAGCTGACAGGTAATTTTCTCCTGCAACTAAAGCCATTGCTTCCGGAACTGCAGTTTGTACAATTTCGTAACCGCATTGAGGGATGTAGGTAGTTAGTTTACCCACACCACTTCGCAGGCAGGCAAGTGATGATAAAACAGCTGCACCCATCATTCCCTGTGACCCGCAAAGCAAGGCTGCATGGCCATAAGTTCCTTTATGTGCAAATTTTTGCCTGGGTTTATAAATCGTTTTGATGGTTGCTCCATTTATCAGTTCAAAATCAGCGGGTTCATTTTCTTCAAATGAAGGATGCAATCCGATGTCCAACAGATGTACTTCGCCACAATATTCTTCATTTTCGGGCAACAGAAAAGCCAGTTTGTAATTTTGAAAGGAGAGGGTATGAGTTGCTTTGATAATGGAATTGCCTTTGGAATTTACATCTGCAAACAAACCTGAAGGCAGATCAATGGAAATTTTTATTGCTGCAGAATTATTGATGTGGTTAACGAGGGCGGCACTAATGCCTTCTAACGGTTTCTTTAAACCGGTGCCGAACAAAGCATCAACTATAATATCATTTGAATCAATCACTGGAAAAAAATCTGCTGACTGTATAAAATGTATGTCAGTAGTGCATTGATGCAATCTCGCCAGGTTTGTTTGAAAATTATCAGTACCAATATTACCAAACTCAAGGATGTAAACCGTTACCAGGCATTTGTGCTCAATAAGTATTCGGGCAATAGCCAATCCATCACCACCATTATTTCCTTTGCCGCAATATATACGGAAATGAAAACTGCCAAAATTTTTACCGAGAAGCCAGTTACAACAGGCTGTGGCAGCACGTTCCATCAGATCAATAGAAGCTATTGGTGCGTTCAGAATTGTGTAAGCATCCCATTTTTTTATTTGCAGTGCAGAAAAGATTTTCATTGGATGAAGTTACAAAAGAAAAGGGCATCCTGAAGGCTGAGTTGGAAACTCAAGACCATAGCATACCCGTCGGAGATGAGGACGGTAAGATTTTTTTTCTATGTTTCTGTGGCAACCCAATTTTGCCCAAGGCAAAATCTATCTACAATTTTTCCAGATTCTTCCTCGTCATTTCATTTTCAATGTTGCCGGTATTTACCGTGGTTGCCGGTTCAAATAAAAGGATATGTACTTCTTCTTCGGCAATGGGTTTGTGTTCAACCGTTCTTGGTACAATAAAAAATTCGCCCTGGTTAATGGTAACCGTCTTATCTCTTAACTCCATATTGAATTTACCTTTTACCACCAGAAAAAGTTCATCTTCATCCTCATGGCTATGCCACACAAACTCCCCTTTTAATTTTACGGCTTTCACATGCTGGCCGTTCAATTCTCCAATAATACGGGGATTGCAATAATCGTTGAAGAGGCTAAATTTTTCGACAAGGTTTACTTTTTGCATTTTATTTATTTTTTTAGCTAATAATAATGGCATTAATCAATTTGAACCACATAGGCACATAGAAACATAGGGTTTCACATAGATTAAACCGGACTATGTGTGTATTGCTAATGCAAACTATATTCTATGTGGTTCGATATTTAAGCAAAATAATTTTCAAAAAGCAAATCGAAACTCTACCCTGATAATAATTTATTATGCAGTTCAAGTATCTGTGGTAAAAGCATTTCCTGTTCATCATTTTTAATTACAAAATCACAGAGTTTCATTTTAATGGTTTCATCCATTTGTTTATCCATTCGGGCCAAAACTTCATCACGGCTAATTCCATCACGGTGCATGGTTCGCTGTAAGCGTAAGGGAGCAGGCGCTTTTACGCCAATTACATAATCCAGCTGTTCATGGGCACCGCTTTCAAAAATAAGAGCGGCTTCTTTTATGGCATAGGGAGTTTCCTGGTTTCGCATCCATTTATCTGCATCTTTTAATGTTGCAGGATGAACAAGGGCATTAAGTAAAGCTAATTTTTCGGGAGATGTAAAGACAATATCAGCCAGATGTTTTTTATCTAATTTTCCATTTTTATAAACTTCATTGCCAAATTGAAGCTGAATTTTTTCTTTCAATTCCTCATCTCCGTTCATCAATCTTTTTGCTGCATCATCGGCATAATATACCGGTATGCCAAGCACTTCAAATACTTTTGCCACGGTGCTTTTACCGCTGCCGATGCCGCCTGTTAAACCGATTTTCAACATAAAGCCCCTGGCCCCTAAAGGGGGACAATTGTGTTTTGTTATAAATAAAAAATCCGGAATCGAAGTTAAACTTCAATTCCGGAATAAGTTGTTTTAATCTGCGAAATCAATTAATCAATCAGTTAATCAGCGATTTATTTCTTTACCTCTGCAACCGGTTTATTAATATTGGCTGTCCATTCCATACTGATGGCACTACGCTCAATTTTAATGTAACTGCCTGGGCTGGTTTCCAGCAGCAAAGTGGCATCATCATTCACTTTATTTACGGTACCATGTATGCCGGCAATGGTTACAATTTTATCGCCTTTTTGCAGGTTATTGATAAACTCTTTTTGTTTTTTTGCTTTTTTTGCCTGTGGTCTTATCATGAACAGCCAGAATACCACGATCATCAGTCCCATCATAATTAAAGTGCTGCTGCTGCCGCCTTTTCCCTGCGGATCCATCATCAAAAAAATACTTAATAATTGCATATTGTTTGTTTATTTGTTTTATAAAAATTAAAGCCTGTTATTTTTTTGCTTCAACAGTTCCGGTTAAGATTAAGGGTGTAAATTCGGGGTTTGCATTTGATGTTACCGTAATGGTTTTATGCGCTTCGCCAACCCGGCCCTTACTGTCGAAAACTATTTTAATAAATCCTACCTGGCCCGGTAAAATAGGTTTTTCGGGTTTTTGAGGAACCGTACAGCCGCAGCTTGCAGCGGCCTGCACTACTACAAGAGGTTTGTTGCCCGTATTTTTAAAACGGTAACTGTATTCTACTTTTTCTCCATCAGTAACCTTACCAAAATTATAAACGGAGTCAATTATCTGAACGGTTGTTGAATCTTTTAATGCCAGCGCTTTCTGGGTTTCTATATCATCGGCAATTTTATCTTTATGCCTTACATTGCATGAAACAACGGCACCGGAAATCAACAAAAATAAAATGTACTTTTTCACTGTTTAATTTTTTTGCAAAGTTATGCCGATTAAATCTAAAAATTAAGCGAATGCTTTTATATCGGCTTTTGATAGCTATCGGGATTCAGCCGCCGCACATCCCCTTGATATAAAATTTTGTTTGGTATAATTTAAATCGTACTGTTTTTATAAGTCTTTTTCATAATTTTATTCTCAGCAGCCAGTTCCTTATTAATATTATCCAGCAAACCATTTACAAACTGTCCGCTCTGTACAGTGCTGTAATCCTTTGCCAGGTCAATGTATTCGTTAATGGTAACCTTGGTAGGAATGGTTTCAAAAAACAAAAATTCGCAAACACCCATTTGCAGGATGATAAGATCCAGCGCAGCTATACGCTCAGCATCCCAATTCTTCAGTTTTGGTTTTATCAGTTCAAGGCAAATTTCTTTTTTATCTAAAACTGTTTGCAACAGGCTTTTGGCAAACTCCCATTTTTCTTTGCTGAGAATTTCGGTAAAATTTGTGTTTGCCGGCTTTTGCAAAAAGTTAAGC
>JBKJLT010000510.1:0-13124 GCA_046596765.1 Ferruginibacter sp.
CTGGAGTTTGCAAAAAAAATAAAAGTAATTGGCTTTGATATTAATGCAGAGCGGGTTGAAATGATGCGAAACAAAATTGATCCCAGCCAGGAACTTGAGTCCGAAGCTTTTGACGGATGCGATATAGAATTTACGAATGACCTGGATGTTTTACGTAAAGCAAATTTTTTTATAGTTGCAGTGCCTACACCTGTTGATAAACACAATGTCCCCGATCTTATTCCTGTTACACGTGCCAGCGAAACCATTGGTAAAGTAATTAAGAAAGGAGATTATGTGGTTTATGAAAGCACAGTTTATCCCGGTTGTACCGAAGAAGATTGTGTGCCAATCATTGAAAAGTTATCGGGATTAAAAATGACCGAAGATTATATGATCGGTTATTCGCCCGAAAGAATAAACCCGGGCGATAAGGAACATACCATCAGCACTATTATTAAAGTAGTAAGTGGTTGCTGCGCCGAAAGTTTAGATACCATTGCCAAAGTATATGAACTGGTAGTAAAAGCCGGTGTACACAAAGCATCTTGTATTAAAGTTGCCGAAGCCGCAAAAATTATTGAGAACACGCAGCGTGATCTCAATATTGCTTTGATGAATGAACTTTCCATCATCTTCGATAAAATGAACATCAACACCTACGAAGTGCTGGAAGCGGCCGGCACCAAATGGAATTTTCTAAAATTTCAACCTGGCCTTGTGGGCGGGCATTGTATAGGCGTTGACCCATACTATCTTACTTACAAATCAAAAAAATTAGGTTACAACTCGCAGGTAATTCTGGCTGGCCGTTTAATTAATGATGCCATGGCGGGTTATGTGGCAAGAAAAATTTTACAGAACATTATTCAAACCAATGGCAATGTAAAAGATGCCAGGGTATTGGTGATGGGCGCTACTTTTAAAGAGAATGTAAGCGATATCCGCAACAGTAAAGTTGCTGATGTTATAAAAGAGTTGAAAGCTTTTTCTCTGAATGTACATGTAACAGATCCGTATGCCGACAGCACCGAACTGATGCATGAATACGGCTTTGCACTTACACCCGAACTGAGTAATGATTACGATGCTGTTTTGGTTACAGTGCCACACGACGACTATAAAAAAATGGACGATAACTATTTTGCATCTATAACCAAGGCCGATGCAATTGTTGCCGACTTAAAAGGAATTTACCGCAATAAAATAACATCGAGAAAATACTGGAGCCTGTAAGGAATTGATAATTAAATAATGGATAATGGATAATTTTCACACAAAAGATCTAAGCCAATCTTCTTTTTTAATTACTGGTGGAGCAGGATTTATAGGAAGTCATATATCAGAATACCTGTTAAAAAACGGTGCCAAAAAAGTAAGAGTGCTTGATAATCTGTCGAATGGATTTCAATCTAATCTCAGCATTCTGCAACAATACAATCAATTTGAATTTATTGAAGGCGATATCAGGAATATTGATATCTGTCAGCAATCCTGTACAGGAATAGATTATGTTAGTCACCAGGCTGCATTGGGCAGTGTACCCCGCAGTATAAAAGAGCCTGTTTATTTTACTGAAGTTAATATTGGCGGCTTTGCAAATATGCTTAAAGCTGCGGTTGATAATAATATCAAACAGTTTGTCTATGCCTCGTCATCATCTGTTTATGGTGATGAACCAACTTTACCAAAGCAGGAAGAAAAGGTTGGTAATTGTTTATCGCCTTATGCTGCCACAAAAAAAACCAATGAGCTGTATGCACAGGTTTTTGCTGATGTGTATGGTATAAAACTGATGGGCTTCCGGTATTTCAACATCTTTGGTCCACGCCAGGACCCAGACGGGGCCTACGCTGCCGTAATTCCGATTTTTGTAAAGCATATCATCAACCGTACCGAAGTTTTTATAAACGGTGATGGCGCACAAACCCGTGATTTTACTTTTGTGGACAATGCGGTGCAGGTAAATATTAAAGGAATGCTTACCGATAATACCGAAGCATTGAACAAAGTGTACAATGTTGCCGTGGGCGAAAATTTTTCTGTTAATTATTTGTACAATGCCTGTACAGAATATTTACAAAGTGATTTTGCTGCAACATACCGTGAGCCAAGAGCCGGAGATATCAGGAATTCCCTGGCAGATATTTCGCTGGCGAAAAAACTGCTGGATTATGAACCATCTAAAGGTTTTAAACAAGGGTTGGAAGAAACGATTGAATTTTTTAAACAGAACTATGCATAACTTTTTCTAAATTTTAAAAGTTGTCAGCAATGCTAAAATCTGTCAGCCCGAGGCAATTATTAGAATATTTTAAGCTCTTTGTTAACGACAATATTTTTTTTCTCAGCTTCGCTGCGAAAACGGTTTGGCACAAAGGCACGAAGTGGAAAAATGCTACGCATTTTCCTTTGTGCCTTCGAGTCTTAGTGGCTAAATTCAATTTTTTAAAAAATTGTTTATCTAACCTTTAAAATACTTATCATTAACAACTTGCCGATGGCGGATTGATAAAAACAGTTTCAATATAATACCGCCTTCGACAAGCTCAGGCTGGCACCCTATTTGTTTAAGAGTTAGAACAATTTAAAAAATGAATTTTACAGAAACAGAATTTCCCGGCCTCATAATTTTTGAACCAACTGTTATAAAAGACAGCAGGGGATGTTTTTTTGAGAGCTATAGTGAAAGAGCATTTAATGCCAATGGCATTACTGCCAGGTTTGTCCAGGATAACCAATCCAAATCTTCTTATGGCGTAATACGTGGGCTGCATTACCAGCTTAACCCACATGCTCAAACAAAATTACTACGGGTGCTTAGTGGTAAAATATTAGATGTTGCTGTTGATATACGCACCGGTTCGCCAACTTATGGCAAAGCTTTTTCTATTGAATTATCTGCCGATAACAATAAGCAATTATTGATACCAAAAGGTTTTGCGCATGGATTTTCTGTACTGAGCGAAACCGCAGCAATAATGTATAAGTGCGATGCATTTTACAACAAAGAATCGGAAGCCGGCATTTATTACAACGATGCTGCTTTGCAAATTGACTGGCAGATACCTGCTGAAAAAGCCATCATTTCTGATAAAGACCAGCAACAACCCCCATTAGCAAACTGCATAAACAATTTTGTATTTGAGCAATAATAAACCTGTTATTTTAGTAACCGGCTCAAACGGGCAGCTGGGTAATGAGCTGCAGCAACTTGCTCCGGGTTTTACTGACTATGATTTTTTGTTTGCTACAAAAGAAGATCTGAACATTGCTGAGGAAGCAGCTATTGAAAATTATTTTTTTGAACACCAAATAAATTATTGCATCAATTGCGCTGCCTACACAGCAGTTGATAAAGCCGAAAGCGAAACCGAACAGGCATTTTTAATGAATGCCACAGCGGTTGCAATACTTGCCAAAGTTTGCGAAAGAAATAATACGCAACTCATCCATATCTCTACCGATTATGTTTTTGATGGTACGGCCCACCAGCCTTATAAAGAAACAGACAAAACAAACCCGGTAAGTGTTTACGGCAAATCAAAATTGCAGGGCGAAGAATTGGCTATTCAAAATGCCCCTTCAACAATTATCATTCGTACTGCGTGGTTGTATTCTTCCTTTAAAAATAATTTTGTAAAAACTATGTTGCGGTTGCTGAAGGAAAAAGAAAGCATTAATGTTGTGAACGATCAGCTTGGTTGCCCTACTTATGCCGCCGACCTGGCTGCTGCTATTATGCAAATCATCACATCAAACCAAAGCAACAAAAACCCCGGCATTTATCATTACAGCAATGCCGGCATAACCAATTGGTATGAGTTTGCAGTTGCTATACAGGAACTCAGCAACATTCGTTGCTTAGTAAATCCAATTCCAACTTCTCTATACCCTACCGCCGCAAAGCGGCCTGCATACTCGGTTTTAGATACTTTAAAAATTAAAGAGACATTTGCAGTAGCGATTCCTGAATGGGAAGAAAGTTTGAGGAAATGTTTGGAGAAGCTTAAATAAGAGCCACTAAAAAAGTAATACCATTAAGTTAAGCTGTATCAAATCCATTGTTACATTTTATACTGATTATCATTATAAAAGTATCAAGAGTTATGTATATTTATGTGTAGCTGCAATTACAGAAACACCAAAACATGAAACAAACACTTTTACTCATGGGACTTTTTGCCTTTGTTGGCGTTGATACTAAAGTTTAAAAACTATAAGCTAACCCAACGCCGTCGTTGTGCGTCCCGCCAACGACCGAAGCTAGGCAATTGCGAAGTGCCAGCTAAATTTTATGAATACAGTATTGATGATTTTGAAATACTCTCTCATTACAAAGATTAAAATGGTTGACGCTTCGGCTGTTGGCGAGACGCTCAACAGCGGTATTAGCATAGTTTGCAACTTTTAGGCAATATAGAGTTTACCTTTGCCGGTAAACATTCGACCATCTTCCAAGCTGTTTGGGTTAAATAAAATGTTTTCATTATTGCATAATTAAAGTTCAAAAAAGATATGCAGTTCAAGTGAGGTTATTCTTTCTTTTTTTACTAAAAAGAAAGAATAACAGAACAAGTTCACAACGATGATGCCACAAAGAACTGAAGCTGGTAACAAAATTATTACCCGAAACAACTTTTAAAAAAATGCTAAAAAATATTTATCAATTTAAAAAAATAAAACTATGGCACTCATCAATCCTCACATTAACTTCAACGGAAATGCCGAAGAAGCATTTACATTTTACAAATCAGTATTTGGCGGAGAGTTTGCAAAGATTATTCGTTTCAAAGACCTTGCAAGTCCTGAATTCCAGGTGGCAGAAAAGGAAGAAAATAAAATTATGCATATTGCTTTGCCTATCGGTAAATGTAATATGCTGATGGCAAATGATGTTCCGGAAATTATGGGAAAAACAAACGAAAATGAGAACAGAAGTAAAATTGCAATAAGTGCAGAAAGTAAAGAAGAAGCAGACAGGTTATTTAATGGGCTTTCAGCAGGAGGACAAATAGAAGGGCCTATAGGTGATAGTCCCTGGGGTTCATATTTTGGTTGTTTTAGAGACAAATACGGCATTGAATGGATGGTGGACTTTGACCCAAATAATAAAGGACAATTATAAACCAGAATAGGTAATAGATAATTTTTTATGAACGTACAAGAACAAATCAAAGCGTATATTACCAGCCAACCTGAACCAAAACGCAGCGATATGCAAGCATTGCATAGTATCATCCTGCAAGTGATGCCAGCATGTAAATTATGGTTCCTGGATGGTAAAAACAGTGAAAATAAAACGGTTTCTAATCCAAATATAGGATATGGATCCTACACCTTAAAATATGCTGATGGAACATCGAGAGCGTTTTATAAAATTGGTTTGAGTGCAAACACAACCGGAATTTCTGTCTATATCATGGGTATAAAAGATAAAACATACTTATCCCAAACGTATGGAAAAAAACTTGGAAAGGCAAGCGTGACCGGGTATTGTATTAAGTTCAAAACTCTGAAAGATATAAACATTGATATTCTTGAAGCGGCAATACGATATGAGTTTGAGAACAAATAAACTTCTTGGTAGTTTACTACACTTGAAATGCCAAATACAGAAAATCCCTGGAGTTCTAATTTTTGTATGCTTGCTTACAAATTTGAAATTCAATCGGCGCCAGATTTTGACTATTCAAAAAGATTTCAGTTTGATGAGGTCTTAGTAGTGGCCAGACAACTTTTACTTCAACACAAAATTCTCCATAAACTTAGTTGTAAAATTCCCTTTCCTAAAATTCTCGTCCTGCATCAGTTGCTGGTGAAGCGGAATGGTTGTTTTGATACCTTCAATTACATATTCGCTTAAGGCACGGCTCATGGTATTGATGGCTTCTTCACGTGTTTGAGCAATGGCAATAAGTTTACCAATCATACTATCGTAAAAAGGAGGAATTACATAACCGGCATATACATGGCTGTCCACACGTACACCATGCCCGCCTGGTTGATGTAACACAGTAATTTTTCCAGGTGAAGGGCGGAAATCATTATAAGGATCTTCGGCATTGATGCGGCACTCGATGGCGTGCATTTGCGGAAAATAAGCTTTGCCTACAATTTTTTCGCCTGCCGCAATTTTTATCTGCTCTTTTATAAGGTCAAAATTGATTACTTCTTCGGTTACGCAATGCTCCACCTGAATACGGGTGTTCATCTCCATAAAATAAAAGTTGCGGTGCTTATCTACTAAAAACTCAACCGTGCCCACACTTTCGTAATTGATAGACTGTGCAGCTTTTATGGCAGCGGCTCCCATTCTTTCCCGCAGTTCATCGGTCATAAATGGCGATGGTGATTCTTCTATCAGTTTCTGGTGGCGGCGCTGTATGGAGCAATCACGTTCGCTCAAGTGGCATATATTACCATATTGGTCACCGGCAACCTGTATTTCAATATGGCGTGGTTCTTCCACAAATTTTTCCATGTAAATGCCATCGTTCTTAAAAGATGCGGCGGCTTCGGTCTTTGCATTTTCAAATGCTTTTTCAATATCTTCCTCTTTCCAAACCACACGCATGCCCTTACCACCGCCACCGGCAGTTGCTTTTAAAATTACCGGGTAGCCAACTTCTATGGCTGATTTTTTTGCATGTTCAACGCTTTCCAGTAAGCCATCAATACCCGGCACAACCGGTACACCGGCAGCAATCATGGTATTTTTTGCGGTAATTTTATCGCCCATCGCATTAATCATATCAGGCGTTGGGCCAATAAACTTAATGCCATGATCGGCACAAATTTTTGCAAATTTGGCGTTCTCAGCCAAAAAACCATAGCCCGGATGAATGGCATCGGCATTGGTAATTTCGGCAGCAGCCATAATATGCGCCATGTTCAGGTAGCTGTCCATACTGGCAGGTTTACCGATACACACAGCTTCGTCGGCAAATTTTACGTGAAGGCTGTCTTTATCAGCAGTTGAGTAAACCGCAACAGTTTTTATACCCATTTCCCGGCAGGTTCTTATTACTCTCAGGGCAATCTCGCCACGGTTAGCTATCAATATCTTTTTAAACATAATTTTTAAATGTGCAAAAATGCAAATAAGCAAATGTGCAAAAATTAAATGCAGCAGTTTGTTTGATTGGCATGAAGCGGGTTAAAATAATTTTTTAATTTAAAAAATAAAAAAACTTAAAATATAACTGAGAGGCGTTTTCCTTTTTGCAGTGGAAATAATACTTCCCAGTATTTTATTCAATTCCATTAATTTATCTGGCAAATTATTCACTGATGGATAATTTGGAGCTTGTTCACAAAGTATAAGCCAGTACTGTGTTTCATCGGCCTCTTTGGCTGCAATTTTATTTTATGGATAAAATCGGCCTTGCTCTCCGGATTTTGTGCTTCCATGGCATTAGCTCCTATTGAGGTTGCAGAGCGCAACAATTGTTTGGCTAAAATAAATTTCTTATCTGAGTTCAGTAATTCGCAATAATCAATAATCTGTAAAGAAGAAGCAATTGATAATTTGAGTAAAGGGTTATTATCTATTAATTCTTTTCTCATAAAATTAAGTTTATTGAAACAAATAATACAGTGGATGGTGTTTGCACATTTGCAAATTTGCTAATTTGCTAATTAACTCGGATCAACAAGGAACAAAGGCTGATCATACTCTACCGGACTGGCATCTTCTACCAACACTTTTACAATCTTTCCTTTTACTTCACTTTCAATTTCATTAAAAAGCTTCATAGCTTCAATAATACAAACCACTTTGCCTGCTGTAACTTCGTCGCCAACCGATGCAAGTATTGGCTTACCGGGGCCAGCCTGGCGGTAAAAAGTACCAATCATCGGGCTTTTAATTGTTACCAGGTTATCGGCTTTAGGCTCGGCAGGTTTAGCTTCAACCGTGGCTGCTGTTGCCGGAGATGCTGCACTGGCAGCAGGTGCCGGCGCATATGATGGAACACCAGCACCAGCTATAATATGCTGAACAGGATCTTTTTTCTGCTTTACGGTAATTTTTACACCCTCTTCTTCAATGGTAATTTCGCCTATATTGGTTTTATTGATGAGCTTAACCAGCTCCTGAATTTGCTTGATATCCATGTAAATTATTTTTAGGTTAAATAAATTGAAACCGGGCTGCTAAGATAGGGTAACTATTTTCATAACGCCAACTTAAGTTTTAAAAAAAGGGTGAAAAATGCTCATTTTGGGCTTAAAAGCACTCATTTTGGGCAAATTTTGGGCAAATTCGCAGCATTTTACCCAAATAAAAAGAGTATCAGATTACGCTGACACCCTAATTATATAAATTTTTTTGCCGGTTATTCTTTTACTCTTTCCACATATTCGCCTGTTTTTGCATTAACCCTTATCAGTTCTCCTTCATTTACAAACAACGGAACGTTAACCGTAGCACCGGTTTCAACAGTTGCAGGTTTTAAGGTACGGGTAGCCGTGTCGCCTCTCATACCCGGTTCGCTGTAAGTAACCAATAACACAATTTTATCGGGTAACTCAACGCCCATCGGCAAATCAGTTTCTCCATTAATTAATACAGTTACTTCCTGGCCATCTTTTAAAAATTTAGGGGCATCAATCATAGTTTCTGCAACGGTTATCTGCTCAAACGTTTCAGTATCCATAAAGCTATACCCTGTATCATCTTTATACAAATACTGGTAAGGCTTTTTTTCTACCCTTACCGGATAGATAGTTTCGCCACTGTTCCAGGTTACTTCAATGGTGCGGTTGTTATCAACCCCTTTAAGTTTAGCCCAAACCTTTGCTGCTGCACGGGCGGTTTTATTTTGCCCGAATTCTATAACACTATACAGGCTGCCATCTACTTTAATGATGAGGCCCGAGCGCATATCTGCTGTAGTTGCCATATTATCTCTATTTTTATCCCGATACATTTCGGGAGGCTGCAAAAGTAGGGATAGTATGGGTAAATGCGAAATCGGGTATCAGATTGCTTTTTTTATACTTACCACTTCGATCATTTGTGCTTATTTTAGATGGATTGAATTAATGCAAAAGAGCTATATAGCATAAATAACAATCTATTATCAAACAAAGGAATTAGTTTTACGAAAATTCAGGAAGATGAAGAAGACGGTCTTTACTTTTATTACAATATGCCTGGCTTTTGGTGCCCGGGCACAAGTTGATACCAGCCAGAAATATTTCAAATCACCAACGATTCCTGCATTTGATATAAGAAAAGTACCCGACAGCAGCAGTTTTACAAATAACTTTTTGCAAATAAATAAACCAACTATACTGGTGTTTTTTGATCCAGATTGCGACCATTGCCAGTTAGCAACAAAAAACATAACGGCAAAAATGGACCAGCTTCAGGATGTACAGATAGTGATGGTATCTATTTATGATTTTGGAAAGATGAAAAAATTTTATAAAGATTATAAGATTGCTAAATATCCAAACATTACCCTCGCCAGAGATGGCATATATGATTTAGTACGTTTTTACAATGTTAGTGCTATACCAGATGTATATGTATATGATAAAGGCGGAAAACTTCTAAATCACTTTAAAAAAGATATACCTATCGACGAGATTATTGCACTGTTTTAAAGCTTACCAGTTCTCTTAAAAATTCAGCATTTACTACTTGTGTATTTAATTATCTTTGCCCCGCAATCCTGCCTGCCAAAGGCAGGTAACTTATTTATCTACCTAATAAAAATATTTACATGAAAATTACTGTAGTTGGAGCCGGAGCCGTAGGTGCTACCTGTGCCGACAATATTGCCCGTAAAGAACTTTGTAGCGAACTGGTTATACTCGACATTAAAGAAGGGGTTGCCGAAGGCAAAGCCATGGACCTGATGCAAACCGCCACCCTGCTGGGTTTTGATACCCGCATTACCGGCAGCACCAATGATTATGCTAAAACTGCCGGAACTGATGTGGCCGTAATTACATCGGGCATACCCCGTAAGCCGGGCATGACAAGAGAAGAGCTGATTGGTATTAATGCCGGCATTGTTAAATCGGTTACCGAGAATATTTTAAAACATTCGCCCGATGCCATTATTGTTGTTATCAGCAATCCAATGGATACTATGACTTACTTAGCACTTAAATCAAGTGGATTACCTAAGAACAGAATTATTGGTATGGGCGGTATTTTAGACAGCAGCCGTTTTAAATACTATTTGTCAATAGCCATGGGCTGCCCTGCTACTGATTTACAGGCAGTGGTTGTTGGCGGACATGGAGATACTACTATGATACCTTTAGCAAGACTTGCTACTTACCAGGGCACACCGGTTAGTAATTATTTAGATGCGGAGACTTTGAAAAAAGTAGTAGCCGATACCATGGTTGGCGGTGCAACACTTACCGGTTTATTGGGTACAAGCGCCTGGTATGCGCCGGGTGCTGCAGGTGCTGCGCTTGTTGAATCTATTGTAAGGGATGAAAAGAAATTATTTCCATGTTGTGTTTATTTAGAAGGGGAATATGGCCAAAATGATATCTGCATTGGCGTACCGGTTGTTATAGGTAGAAACGGTATTGAAAAGATAATTGATTATAAACTGAATGATGAAGAACAGGCAGCTTTTAATAAAAGTGCCGATGCTGTGCGGAGTATGAATGCGGCACTGGAAAATTTGTAAAGAAGAATAAAGTGCTGAGGCTGTATCATAAGTTTGATACAGCCTCTTTTTATTAGTAACACTGGTGAAAAGTTCACTAATTATTTTTCATCACCGATCTCAGTTGATTCAACAGCCTGTCACTTAATTTTAAATCTTCCGTAATAATTTCTGCCTGTGCCAACAGCCCTTCATGGTATAGTACCAATCTTTTATAATTGGTTTGCAAGCCATTTGGTAAAAGTATTTTTGCCAGGTAACCGCTATCTGTAGGAATGTTCGAGATAAAATCTAACTTACCCGTAATAGCACCAAACTCCTGAAATGGATAAGAAGGTAATTTTAATAAAACTTTTTGACCCAGTTTTATTTTACCAAAATTTTGTTGAGGAATATTAACCTGCACAAAATATTGGGTATTTTCAGGGTTGATAAAACAAACGGTTTTATTATTTTGTAACTGCTGGTTTTCCTGTACAAAACCTGCAAAAGCAATCTTTCCATCAATTGGAGAAACAAGCAGGTATTTTGTTTTCCATTCGTTTAATTGTGCTTTAAGTGTATTTAAAGCCTGGGTAAATATTCCTTTCTGCTGTGCTATCTCATTTTCTAATTGCAATATTTCTTTTTCTTTCTCATGCTGGCTGCTCTCATTACTTATAATTGCCGAAGATATTTGTGGAATAGCCAGTTCCTTGCCTATATACTTACTTTTTTCATTCCGGTAATCCAGCGGCGATATTACTTTATCTTCTTTTAAAGATTTATTGGCATCGAAAGTCTCTTTTGCCAAACCTGCATCTTCAACCTGCATTTCTTTTTGCTGCAGTAAATTGGCATGTAATCTTTGCAGGTAACCCATATCATTTTGCAACATAGCTTTACGTTTCAGATAATATCCATTTTGCAAGTACTGTTTAAATAAAATAAAATTTTGTGTAAAAGATTGGTAAGCCTGCTGGGCTTCTCCCAGGTTTTGAAAGGGCAGTAATAAATATTTTGTTATTATCTCCCCACTTCCTTTATTCATTAAAATCTGCATCTCATCAATAGTTTTCGAAAGAGACATCACTTCCAAATGATTTGCCCTGCTTTCCATAAATCCCAATAGCTCATTTTGTTGTACATATCTGCCTTCAACAGCGTACAATTTAATAAGTTTCCCTTCTGTTTTTGTTTTCACTTCTTTAGGTGCATTAATAGATGTAAGCATTGCACCCGCATGTACAACATCGGGATAACTGATAAAAAATGTAGAAGCGATTAAACAACTAATTATAATCAGGAACAAAGTAATACCATTCCTTAAAATCCATACAGGCCTGTAAGAGATTATTTCCTGTACTTCGTTACTGAGTAGTTTTATTTCATTATCGTTTTGGGCTGGCATAATATTATTTCATTTAGAGAAACATCTAATCTAAAAAGCTGTCAGGGTGAGGCACTCATAAAAAAAATTAAGCTCTTTACAAATGACAAATTCAGCTATAAAAAGGTTGTCAGGGTGAGCTTGTCGAACCCGGTTTGCTGTGATAAACCCGCCTTCGACAAGCTCAGGCTGACAGCCTAATAGTTTGAAAGTGAAAGCCTTAAATACATGTCATCAGCAGCTTGTCGAACCCGGTGTGCCGGCATTAACCCGCCTTCGACAAGCTCAGGCTGACACTCTGCTAACTTTAGGATTCTATTTCTTATTCTCCCAACTCCAGTTGATTTTTCACTAAAGTATAGTACTCGCCCCTTAGCTTTGTTAATTCATTATGGGTTCCGCTTTCTGTAATTACGCCATTGTTAAGCACTACAATCTGGTCGGCATTTTTTACGGTACTTAACCGATGAGCAACTACTACGACAGTTTTGCTTTCAAAAAAAATTGCCAGGTTTTTCATAATCACCGTTTCGTTGTTGGCATCTAAGCTGTTGGTGGCTTCATCAAAAAATATATAATCGGGGTTTTTGTAAACAGCCCTGGCAATAAGTATGCGTTGCTTTTGCCCTGCACTTATTCCTATGCCTTCTGCACCAATTTTTGTATTAAAGCCAAGTGGCAGGCTTTCTATAAAAGTCAAAACATTGGCAACAGCGGCAGCTTCTTTTAATTTTACAGTGTTTATAATTTCATCGCCTACCGCAATATTTGCGGCTATGCTATCGCTGAACATAAAACTCTCCTGCATTACCACACCAATACTTTGCCGCCATGCACGGTGGCTTAAATTTAAAATGTCATTCCCACCAACCTTCACATTGCCTTTATAGGTTTCGTAAAACTTAAGCAGCAATTTTAAAAGGGTGGTTTTACCACTTCCGCTTGTGCCAACTATTGCAGTTGTTTTACCTTGTGGAATAACTAAGTTCAAAACTTTTAAAACAGCATCATTGCCGGAGGGTGCATTTAAAATTGTCGCTTGTCCTTTAAGCAGCTGTTTTTATTAACTGCACCACCTTATACCATTGTTCATTCATTGTTAGCACCCTTAAATTCAGCATATTTTGTGCTCC